>CAYQQT010000389.1:0-4415 GCA_964419375.1 uncultured bacterium | reverse complement strand
CCGTATGATCTCGCGCTGTCGAAACTGACGAGAAACCACCCGGTCGATCAAGCCGACATCGAGTTCCTCGCCACAGCGGTACCTCTCGACGCGCGGATCTTGCGCGAACGATACGAGCACGAGTTCAGGATGTACGCGACCGGCGATCCAGGGTGGAACGATCAGACACTGAACATGTGGATCGATTCGTACTTTCCCCGCGGGGAGTGACGCGACGTCGAGCACATGCCGCCGCGCTTGCCGACGCTGCACATTGTCGGTGGCATAGGGCCTGCACCTGTGACGCACGTGATGGGAGCCGGGATCATCGTCGGCATCGCCTTCTTCTCGCTCGCGGGGTACATCGCTCGCGTTGCTTTGCGCGGTTCCACCGGCAACGACAGGCAGACCGAGCGCCAGCGGCCGCTCCGCCACCCGGCGCCGGCCAGAAAGCCGCCGAAGACCGCCTAGCCCGGCCGAGCGACGGCGAGCCCGTCGCCGGACTGTCACGTAGCACTCCGCGACGCCGCCGCTCGTGCGCCATCCCGCGGCGCGCGTATAATCCCGCTCACCCTTCGGACACGGAACTCGAGGAGGCCACCATGGACTACCGCATCGTCTCCGCCGACGATCACATCGACCTTCAATGGCTGCCGAAGGACTTGTGGCAGAAGCGGGTGCCTGCGCAGTGGCGCGAGCGCGCCCCGAAGGTCGTCGAGACGGCCGAGGGGCCGTACTGGTTCTGCGGTGATGACCGGTGGGATTCGTGGGGCGGGCGTAAGGGGGTTGCCGGGTCCATGGGCGGCCGCCGCCTGGCGCTCGAGCGCGGCGGCGTGCTCGAGCCCGGCGTGCTGCGGCCGACGACGACGGCGCTGCGGCTGGCCGACATGGACCGCGACGGCGTCGACGCCACCGTGATGTACGGGCCGATCGTCCCGCTGCTGATCGCCGACCCCGAGCTTTGCCGGGTCTGCTATCGCGCCTACAACGAGTGGCTGGCCGAGTTCTGCGCCAGCGCGCCCGAGCGGTTGGTGGGCGTGGGCCTCATCCCGATCGACGACCCCAAGAGCGCGGCCGAGGAGGTGCGCTATCTCAAAGGCGCGGGCCTGCGCACCGGCATGTTCCTCGCGGCGCGCGTGGAGCTGCCGTTGTGGGACGACGCGTGGGAGCCCCTGTGGGAGGCGGGCGCGGAGACCGGCATTCCCATCGGCTTTCACCTCGGCGGCGGTCTCCGCACCGTGGCCTTCAGCGGTCCCAAGGCGACGAGCCAGGGGAACATGGGCGTGCGCGTGGCGTGCTCGACGCTGCAGATGGACGAGCCGCTGGCGGCGATGGTCTTCTCGGGCGCGCTCGAGCGGCACCCGCGGCTGAAGATCGTCCTCGCGGAGACGGGCATCGGCTGGCTGCCCTACATGCTCGAGCGGATGGACGACACGTACCGCAAGTTCCTCGACGCCGGGGAGTACTGGCGCAGCCACGGCGGCCTGGCAATAACGCTGGAGCCGAGCGCCTACTTCCGGCGCCAGATCTGGGCCACTTTTCAGATCGACCACGCCGGGCTGCGGCTGCTCGACACGCTCGGCGAGGACCGCGTGATGTGGGCCTCCGACTATCCGCACGCGGACAGCACGTGGCCCGATTCGCAGAAGGTGATCGAAGACAGCTTCAAGGACGTGGCGCCGGGCGCCCGCCGCCGCATCCTGTGCGACAACGCGCGGCAGCTGTACGGGCTGTGACGTGCTGACCGGCGTCGACCACCTGATGATCTGTGTCCCCGATCTCCAGCAGGGGACCGACGCCTACACGCGCATGGGCTTCAACGTCCATCCCGGGGGTGTCCATCCCGGCCGCGGCACGCACAACGCCATCGCCTTCTTCGAGCACGACTACCTCGAGCTGCTGGGGCTCCGCGATCGCGCCGAGTACGTGGCGGCCGCCGGTGCGGGCGGCGGATTGGTGCAGTTTCTCGAACGCGGCGCCGGGCTCCGCTACATCGCCGTGCAGAGCGACGACCTCGACGCCGACGTGGCGGCGATGCGGCGACGCGGCGTCGACGTCAGTGATTCCAGCGAGGGCGGGCGGCGCACGCCCACCGGCGTCGAGCTTCGATGGACGATGGCCACGCTCGGCGCCGCCAACGAGCTGCCGATCTTCTTCATCCAGCATCTGACGCCGCTGCCGGAGCGACGGCGGCAGGCGCCGGGCGCGGGCGATCATCCCAACGGGGTCGTCGCGCTGGAGCGCGTCTACATCGCAGTGCTCGACGTCGTCGCCGCCGTCGCCACGTACAGCCGCGTGTTCGGCATGCCGGTGCCGAAGATCCAGCGCGGCGCGGTGATCAAGGCGGACATGGCGGTGTTCGACATCGGACCGAGCGGATTGACGGTGGCGCAGCCGGCGGAGTCCGGGCCCGCGGCCGAGGCGCTCGCCCGGCGCGGGCCGGGTCCCTTCCAGGCGCTCTACCGCACGCGCAGCATGGAGCGCGCAGCGCGTGTCATGGCCGACCACGGGCTGCCGCCGCCCGCGCGCGGCGTGCGCAACACCGGCGAGCAGGCGATGCTCGTGGAGCCGGCGCACGCGAGCGGCGTGTATGTCGGCTTCGTGGGGCCGGCGTAGTGGCCACGTACGTCCTGATCCACGGCGCGTACCAGGGGGGCTGGATCTGGAGCGCGGTCGGCGCGCGCTTGCGAGCCGCCGGCCATCTCGCGCACGCGGTGACGCTGGACGGCTGTGCCGAGCGACGCCACCTCGTCCGGCGCGGCATCACGGTGGGCACGCACGCGCAGGAGGTCGCGCAGCTCCTGTTCTACGAAGACCTCACCGACGTCGTCCTGGTGGGGACGAGCTCCGGCGGCATGGTGATCGAGAAGGCCGCGGAGCTCGCGCGTGACCGCATCGGCCGGCTCGTGTTCGTCGACGCCCTCGCCCTCCTGCCCGGTGAGCGCGTCGACGATATCGTCAAGCGCGATACGCCTAACGAGACCACCGACCTCACCACGAGCCCCACCCGCGCCGACGCGGAGAGCCGACTCTTCCGCGACCTCGACCCGTCCACTCGCGCATGGGCGCTCGCGCGTATCACGCCACACCCCGTCGCCGCCCTGAACGCGCCCATGGAGCCGACGACCTTCTGGGAGCATGCGTGGCGCGCCACGGTGATCCGCTGCCGGCGCGCCGCCAATCCGCCCGAGGCCCACCAGCGACGCACGGCGGAGCGGCTGAAGGCCGCGTGGCACGAGATGGACACCGGGCACTATCCGATGCTCAGCGAGCCGGAGGCGCTCACGCGCCTGCTGCTCGCGTGAGCTACGACAGCCGGCTGATCAGCTCGCTGCCGACCGTCGCGACGTAGCGCTCCACTCCGGCGACGTCCAGCCCGGCGGAGGGCATCAGGATGAGCCGGTGCACGCCGAGCGCCGCGTATTGCGCGCACGTACCGGCGTCGACCGTCACGCCGCGCCCGGGCGTGATACTGATCTCGAGCGGTCCAAGGTGTGCCGGGCGCGGCGATCGTGTCGCCGCCTCGCGCAGGCCGTCGATCGCCTGCTTCGTCTTCTCCACATCCAGCGCGAACCCGTACCAGCCGTTGCCCTGCTGCACGGCGCGACGGAAGGCCGCCGCCGTCCGGCCTCCGATGACGATCGGCAACGGCCGCTGCGCGGGCTGGGGATGAGCCTGGATGTTTGCGAAGGACGCGAAGCGTCCCTTGTACGAGGGCTTCGGCTCGGTCCAGATCGCGCGCATGGCGGCCAGATAGTCGTCGGTCACGGCGCCGCGCTGCTCGAAGGGCGCGCCGAGCGCGCGAAATTCCGGCTCGAGATAGCCGACGCCGAGGCCCACGATCAGCCGCCCGCCCGACAGCACGTCCAGGCTCGCGAGCTGCTTGGCGAGCACAAGCGGATTGCGCTGAGGAAGGATGATGATCCCCGTGCCCAGTCGCACGCGGGTCGTCACCGCCGCGCAATGGGTGAGCGCCACCACGGGGTCGAGGATGGGGTCGGTGGGCGCCATCGGTGACGGGGGCGCCTGGGGATCGGGCAGGACGACGTGCTCGCCGCCCCACAGCGACTCGAAACCCGCCGTCTCCGCCGCCCGCGCCACGCGGGAGATCGCCTCCGCCGTCGTGCACGCGTGCGAGTTGATCGAGAACAAGCCGAAGCGCATAGGCATCCCGTCTCCCTTTGTGACCTCCCGCATCGTACTCCACTGGAGGGTCGACGGCGGCAGGCGCGCACGCGCAGCATGGATCGCGCGGCGGGCTGGATCAAAGACCACGGTCTGCCACTGCCCGCGCGGCGTGCGCAACACCGGCGAGCAGGCGATGCTCATCGATCCCGCGCACGCCGGCGGCGTGTCGAGCGGCTTCGTGGGGCCGGCGTAGTCCTCGGGCTGCGTCCGAGCAGCCTGCTGGAAAACGCGCAGGGCGCTTCCCCCTT
>CAYQQT010000388.1:0-4429 GCA_964419375.1 uncultured bacterium | reverse complement strand
GGGGCGGCGTCCGGCGGCCGCGAGCGTGCGCACGAGCGCGGCCTGCAGCCGGTGGTGGTCGGGGTTGTCGTGCTTTTCGCCGAGCAGCACGAAGCGCGCGCGCGCCAGCCGTAGCGCCAGCGCGCTCGCGTCCACGAACCGCGCGCCGGCCACGTCCCACACGCGGCCGGTGAGGGGATGATCGCGACCCAGCGGCGCCTGCCACGCGGAGGTGTCCGGCCGCAGGGCGGGCGCGCACGCGGTGAGCGCGAGGACGACGGCGAGCCACGCGGGTCGCACGCGGCCAGCATACCGCGCGCGCTGTGTTAGCCTCTGCCCATGTCCTCGCCCGATCTGGAAGCGGACGCCATCGAGGATCTCTACGCGCGCGGCGTGACGGACGGGCTGCCCGTGGTGCCGCCCACGCGCGCTCGGGTCAGCCGCGCCGTGGAAGCCTCCGGCCGCGACGGCGCCGAGCTCATCGCGCTCGTGCCGCCGAACTACGGCAAGGCCACCGTCGAGAAGATCGCCATCAACGCCGTGATGGCGGGCTGCCGCGCCGAGTACCTGCCCGTCGTCATCGCCGCCGTGGAGGCGGTGTGCGACGAGGCCTTCGACCTCCACGGGGTGTCGGCGACGACGAACTCGCCGGCGCCGCTGCTGATCCTCAACGGGCCCGTCCGCGCCGCGCTCGACGTGAACTGCGGGGCGGGCGTGTTCGGCCCCGGCTGGCGCGCGAACGCGACCATCGGCCGCGCCCTCCGCCTCGTGTGCGTCAACGTCGGCGGCGCGGTGCCGGGCGTGGTGAGCATGTCGACGCTCGCGCATCCCGGCAAGTACACGTTCTGCATCGGCGAGAACGAGGAAGCGAGCCCGTGGGAGTCGCTGTCGGTGGAGCACGGCTTCGCGCCCGCCCACAGCACGGTGGCCGCGCTCGCCGCCGACGCGCCTCTCGGCGTCTACGAGCACACCGGCCGCAGCGCGCGCGACATCCTCGCCACGGTGGCGGCGAGCATGGCCGTCATCTCGCACCACAAGATGACGCACTGGGGCGACACCGTCCTCGTGCTGGGTCCCGAGCACGCGGCGGCCATCGCCGCCGAGGGCTGGACCAAGGCCGACGTGCGCGCGTTCCTCTTCGAGCGCCTGCGCAAGCCCGTGCGGGACCTCGTGCCGGGACGCGACGGCGGCGAAGGGCTGCCCGAGCACGTCCTGCGCAAGTTCGCCGACCCCGAGCGGGAGGAGACGCTCATCCCGAAGTTTCGCGGCGCCGACAACATCAAGGTCGTGGTGGCGGGCGGCACCGCGGGACGCTTCTCCGCCATCGTGCCCGGCTGGACGTTTCCCAAGAGCTCGCGCCTCGTGTTCCGGAAGATCGACCCCGACGTGTAGGGAGGAGAACCCCGTGTCCGACTATCTCGATCCGACCGATTCCGTGGCGGTGGACCGCAAGACGGCGCCGCGCCCCTCGAGCCTGGACGGCAAGGTGATCACGCTGCTCGACATCTCGAAGGCGAAAGGCGATCACCTGCTCGACCGGCTGGAGGAGCTGCTGAAGGAGCGCGCGAAGCCGAAGGCAATTCTCCGGAAGAAGAAGCCGACCTTCGCGCGCCCCGCGCCCGATCCGCTACGGCAGGAGATCCTCGACGAGAGCGACGTCGTCATCGAGGCCCTCGCCGACTGAGGGTCCTGCACAACGTGCAGTGTGCACGACGGCGTGTTCTTCGAGGATCATGGGCTTCCCACGGCGACGATCATCTCCACCGAGTTCGCGCGCGCGGCCACCGCGCAGGCCGACGCGCTGGGAGCGACAGCGTACCGCACGGTGATGGTGGCGCACCCCATCCAGCCTCTCACGCGGGAGGAGGTGCGGGCCCTCGCCGACAAGGCGTTCGATGAGGTGATGGCGCGGGTGACCGCCTGACGGCTACTCCGGCAGCCGCCACACGCGGCCCGCGGGCGGCTCCTCGGTGAGCGTGAACTGGGGCAGCGCCATGTGCTCGGCGAGGTCTTGGAAGACCACGCGCACGCGACGGCCGATGGCGACGATCTTTTCGTCCTCGGGCGTCACGCCGTCGGGCTTGACGAGATTGGCGATGACCCGCAGCGCCTCGTCGGCGGTGGGGGCGCCTTTCTGCTCGTCGAGCTCCACCAGGACCACGGTGTAGGGCGTGATCTCCTTGAAGCCGGGCTGGATGGCGTGCACGACCGTCTCATATGAATAGACGGCGCCTCGCCCACTGACCTCCTTCCACATCCACTCTAGATTCATGCACCACGGGCAGGCGTGGGTGGGCGGGTAGCGCATGAGGCCGCACGCGCGGCACGCGCGCATCATGAGCGTGTGCGCGCGCGCGTGGGCGAAGTACTCCTTCCACTCGCTGTCGTTGTCGGGGATCAGCAGGGACATGCCGCGATAGGACACGGGCTGGGGCATAGAGATTCTCCTGACGGCTATCGAGGAGCGCCCCGGCTTTGCCGGGGCGCTGCCGAGCGTAGGGGGATTGGGGGCCGTCGAGACCGCCATGTAAATCAAATCCCCTTCGAGGCCCCCCATGTAACTAACCACGAAGGATGAGGGCGCTGCCCGTGGCCGGCATCGCCCATCCGAGGTTCATCGTGATCTCGGCGTCCTTGACCTGGCGGCAGCGGCCGGGCGCGTAGTCGTAGGTGTGCACGCCGTCGGCGGCGCGCGGGCAGGAGTCGTCCACGGTGCCGCGGAGCTGGCGCACGTTCTCGATCACCATCGACATGCCGTGCGTGTAGCCCTCGCAGAGATGGCCGCCTGACGTGTTGTTCGGCCGCTTGCCCCCCAGCTCGATGATGCCGCTGGACACGTAGGCGCCGCCCTCGCCCTTCTTGCAGAAGCCGTACTCCTCCAGCTGCAGCATCGCCGTGAACGTGAAGGCGTCGTACGACCCCGTGACATGGACGTCTTGCGGTGTGATGCCGGCCTGGCCGAAGACGATGTCCCTGGCGTAGTAGCCGGCCACGCGCGTGATGGGCCCGTGCGCCCAGTGGAAATCGGTGCGCGGCTTGGAGGTGCGGCCCGCCACCCCCATGACGTACACGGGGCGCGCGCGCAGGTCACGCGCGCGCTCGGCGGAGGTGACGATGATGCAGGTGGCGTTGTCGGTCTCCAGGCAGCAGTCGAGGAGGTGCAGGGGCTTGCAGATCCAGCGCGAGCCCACCACCTCCTGCACGGTGACGCGCTCGCGCTGCAGCGCCTTGGGGTTCTGCGAGGCGTGCTTGCTGTGCGCGACCTTGACGTGGGCGACCTGCTCGGACGTGGTCCCGTACTCGTACATGTGTCGCATGAAGGTGGGGGCGAAGACCTGCCCCGCGCTCGTCATGCCGAAGGGCCGCTGGGCGAGGTCGAGGCCCCGCACGGGGGCGGCGGCGCGGGCGCCGGTGCCGCCGATGCGGAACTCCGTGTAGCCGTTCATGGAGCGGAAGAGGGCGACCGCGTTGCACATGCCCGCCTCGATGGCCCCCATGGCGAGGCCCACCAGCGCTTCGGTGGACGAGCCGCCGCCCACGACGTCCATGTAGAAGTTCAGGCGGAGGCCGAGGTCGGAGGCGACCCAGTTCGCGGGCGTGGAATCGTTGTTCTGGTAGCTCATCATGCCGTCCACGTCGGCGGGCGACAGGCCGGCGTCGAGGATGGCCTTGCGGATCGCCTCCACCGCCATCGCGCGCGTGGTGCGCCCGGAGTTCTTCGAGTACTCCGTTTCGCCCACGCCCACGATGCAGTACTTGTCGCGCAGAGTTTTCATAGGAGCCGTCCCAGGGGGCCGAGGTCGAGGTTGAGGTCTTCGGGCTTGAGCCCGAAGCGCGCGCCGAGGTCGCGCACCGTTTCTTCCAGACGCATCAGCGCGGTGCCGATCGCCTCCACCTCCTCGGGCGTGAGGCTGTCCGCTTCCATGCGCCGGATGGCCTGGCGCTCGAGGAGCCGGCGCAGGAACTCCACCAGCGTGAGGACGAGCTTGGCCACGGAGCGCTGCACCTCTTCGGGGTCCGCGTTCCAGCGGGGCACGGCGGCGCCGCTCACGGTCCGCTCGAGCTCGGCGCGCAGGGACTCCAGCTCCTTCACCTGGGCCGCCGCTTCCCGCGACGTCATACGAGGGCCTCCGGCGCGAAGGCGTACGGCGGCGAGGGCCCCGACGCGCTCACCCGCACGCCGCCCAGCGAGGCGGCCGCGCGTGTCAGCGTCTCCTGGTAGGCCGCCGCCTGGCCGCGCTCGATCAGGTGGTAGACACTGGCGAGCAGGGGCGGCGTGCGGTGGCGCTGCGCGCGCTCCTCGCGCACGAGCGTGGCGAGGGCGGGACGGACGGGATCCAGCTCGGGCACCGTGCGCGCACGCCGCCGCTCACGCTGGCGGCTCACGAGGTAGTCGGTGCCGGACCGCGCCGGCCGACCCGTCCACTTGTCGACGTTCCGCGGCAAGAAG
>CAYQQT010000387.1:0-4442 GCA_964419375.1 uncultured bacterium | reverse complement strand
GAGGATCCCGAGCGCCGCCGGCGATCCCGCGAGCCACGCGAGCGGCAGCGCCATCACCACGGCGCCCGCGCCGGTCGCCACCGTCACGCGCGCTTTCAGCTCACTTGGGGTCATCGAGCTCCCGCTCCGCCTTCTTGACCGATCGAAAGAGGTTCACGAATCCGGCGACGATCCCGAGGACGAGGCCGATCAGCGTCAGCCAAGGCTTCGTGCCCAGCCACCTGTCCGCGAAGTACCCGCCCGCGAGGCCCACGATCGTGGACATCACCAGCGTCATCCCGACGGCGGAGAGCTCCGCGAGCGCTGTCCAAGCTCCCGGCTCCCTGGGAGGCGCCATGTGAAGGAGAACACTAGCACAGCCATCCGAAGGGCACAACTTGAGTCAAGTCCCTGATCTCGCGCCGCTTTTACAGGGCGTCTGGTTTGCCTTTAAAGCACAACCTCAGCCGAACATCCCGCCCATCCGCGCCCCCGCGAGGCGATTGATCCCGAGCACGCTCACCGCGGCCACCGCGATCAGGATCACGCCCAGCGCGGCCGCCTCGTTGGCGCTGCCCGCGATGTAGAAGGCGAAGATCCCGACGGGAATCGTCTCCCAGCCGCCGAGCGACAGGAAGAGCACGGCGGACGCCTCCTGCAGCGAGGTGACGAACGAAAAGAGCGAGCCCACGAGCACGCCGCGCCAGATGAGCGGCAGCGTGACGTCGCGGAACGAGCGCGGGCCCGACGCCCCCACGCTCGCCGCCGCCTCTTCGAGCGAGCGCGGCAGCAGCAGCAGCGAGGCGTAGGAGCCCCGCACCGTGTAGGGCAGCCGGCGAATGGCGAGCACGATCGGCATGATGATCCACAGGCTGGTCAGCCCGCGCTCGAACCCGGGCGGGGCCCAGTGGAAGGCGCGGATGTACGCGATGCCGATGGCGGTGCCCGGGATGGCGAGGATGAGCGTGTTGAGCCCGTCGAGGGCGTCGCGCCCGGGCAGGCGCGTGCGCGCGAGGATCCACGCGATGGGCACGCCGATCGCGATGCAGAGGAGCACGGCGAGGCCGGAGTACAGGAGGCTGTTGACGATGTACTTCGGTGTTTCCACGATCACGCGCTCGAAGTAGAGCCAGGTGTAGCGCACGGGAAAGGGGGTCATCGACCACCCCTTGCCCACGGAGGCGAGGAGCACGCCGAGGTACGGGATGAACGACAGCAGCATCACCGTGGACAGGAAGGCCACCGCCCCCGCCTCGCCGAGCGGCGACAGGCGGCGGCGCGGGATGCGCGAGTAGGAGAGCGAGGAGTAGTCCTTGATGGCGACGTAGCGGCGCGCCGCCACCAGGAACAGGATGGCGAGGCCCACCATGAGGGCGGAGATGACGATGCCCATGCGGAAGAGGCGGCGGTCGACGAACTGCACGATGTTCAGGTAGGCCTGGGAGGCGAGCAGGTCCTGCACGCCCAGCACGAGGGGCGTGGCGAAGTCCGAGAAGGTCCAGATGAACACGAGCAGCGCGCCCGCCAGGTAGCCCGGGGTGGTGAGGGGAAGCGTGATCGTACGCAGCTTGCGCCAGCCGCGCGCGCCTACGCTCTCCGCCGCCTCCTCCAGCGCGGGGTCGATCTTGCCGAGGGCGTCCACCACGTTGAGGGCGATCAACGGAAAGAGGTGGAGCGTCTCCACGAGGAGCACGCCGTGCACGCCGTAGACGAAGTTGATGGGCGTGAGCAGACCGACGTAGTCCTCGAGCAGGATGTTGACGGTGCCCGCGCGGCCCAGGATGAAGGTGA
Organism: uncultured bacterium; assembly: GCA_964419375.1. Taxonomy (GTDB): domain Bacteria; phylum Methylomirabilota; class Methylomirabilia; order Rokubacteriales; family CSP1-6; genus JBBDXO01. The sequence continues at coordinate 2,672 of CAYQQT010000387.1, read as the reverse complement.
AGCCGAGGACGCCCACCAGCGGCGGCGAGATCATGGGGATGAGCGTCAGGTACCCGAAGAGGCTCCGCCCGCGGAAGTCGTAGCGCACGAGCAGGAAGGCGATGGTGAAGCCGAGCACGGAGGTGCAGGCCACCGTGCCCGCGCCGAGGAGGAGCGAGTTCCAGAGCGAGCGGCGGTAATAAGCGTCGCCCGCGAAGTCGACGAAGTGCATGACGGTGAAGACGCCCGCCTCGTCGGTGAAGGCGTCGTAGAAGATGCGCAGGAGCGGGTAGACGAGGAAGACGACGAGGAAGAGCCAGATGGCGGCCACGCCGAGCGTGGGCAGCGCCGCCGCCAGCACGCCCCGGCGCGGGGGCGCGAGAGCCGCCTCAGTCGTCGCCAAGGGCGAGGGCGGCGGAGGCCGCGAAGGCGATGGTGACGGGCGTGCCCACCGCGAGCGGCTCGTGGTGCCAGGGGTCGCGCACGTCGACCTTCAGGCGCACCCCCACCCCCGCCTCCACGTCGTAGCGCAGCGTGTTGCCGAGATACGAGGCAAGCACCACGTGGGCGTCGAAGCGGTTCTCGTCGCCGGCGCCGAGCGACACGTTCTCCGGCCGCACCACGAGCACGCAACGCGCGCCCGGCTTCACGTGGGCGCTCACGACGGGCCGGCCGCGCACGAGGCCGAGCGCCGTCTCCGCCACCACGTAGGTGGCGGTGGCGTCGCGGCAGACGCCGGGCAGGAAGTTGTTGACGCCCACGAAGTCGGCCACGAAGCGGTTCACGGGGCGCTCGTACATCTCCTTGGGCGTGGCCACCTGCAGCACGCGCCCGTCGCGCATGACGGCGATGCGGTCGGAGAGCGACAGCGCCTCCTCCTGGTCGTGGGTGACGTACACCGTGGTGATGCCGAGGGCGCGCTGCAGCGTGCGGATCTCCGCGCGCACGGAGACGCGGATCTTGGCGTCGAGGTTCGACAGCGGCTCGTCGAGGAGGAGGATGTCCGGGTTGAGCACGAGCGCGCGGGCGAGCGCCACGCGCTGCTGCTGGCCCCCGGAGAGCTGTCCGGGATACCGTTCCTCGAGCCCGGTGAGATTCACCGTGCGCAGCCCCTCCTGCAGCCGCCGCGCCACCTCGTCGGCGCCGAGCCGGCGCAGCTTCAGCCCGTAGGTGATGTTGCCGCGCACGGTCATGTGCGGCCACAGCGCGTAGTTCTGAAAGACCATGCCGATGTTGCGCTCGTACGGCCGCAGGTGGTCCACGCGCCGGTCGCCGAAGCGGATCTCGCCCGCATCCGGCGTGGAGAAGCCGGCGAGCATGCGCAGCAGCGTGGTCTTGCCGCAGCCGGAAGGCCCGAGCAGGGTGAAGAGCTCGCCGTCGCGGATGTCGAGCGTGGCCCGGTCCACCGCCGTCACCGCGCCGAAGCGCTTGACGACGTCGTGGAGCCGGATGTTCACGCGCGGGCCCCCGCCCCCGCGAGCGGGATCACGGCTTCTTCCAGGTCGCCTCGATGTCGGAGCGGAACTTCGTCTTCAGCGCGTCGGAGCGCCGGGCGGCCACCGCCTCGTCGTAGACGTTGGAGACGTCTTTCTCGAAGTACGAGCGCACGCCGCCCGTGAACTCCACCGCCAGCTCCGCCGTGGAGCCCGCCGCCCCCTGCACCTTGTACCGGGGCGTGATGGGGAAGAGGCCGCGCTCCATGAACACGCGCTGGCCGCGCTCGGTGAGCAGGAACTCGATGAAGGCACGCGCCGCCTTCGGATTGCGCGAGCCCGCGAGGATGGCCATGGGCTCGGGGGTCACGAACGCGTTCTTCGGCGCCACGAACTTGATGTCGAAGCCGGCCAGCTTCTCCTCGAAGGCCATGTACGACGGCACCGCGAAGCCCGCCGCGTACTCGCCCTTGGCGACGACGGTGGGCACGTCACGGCTGCGCGCGGTGAAGTGGCCGGTATTCGCGGCGAGCTTCTTCAGCCACTCCCACCCCTTGTCCTCGCCGAACATGGACAGCATCACTTCGTAGGTGGCGTTCGACGACGACGAGCGCGTGGGCGCGCACTGCGCGACCTCGCCCTTCAGCTTGGGATGGAGGAGGTCGTCCCACTCCCTGGGCTCCGCGATGCCGAGGCGCTGGATCTTCTTCGGGTGGTAGACGAGCCCGTACGGCTCGAGGGCGGTGCCGACCCAGTACCCGTCCGCATCCTTGAGCGGGATGGGCTTGGGCTTACCGATGGAGGCGGGGATGGAATCCCACGCCTCTTTCGAGATCTCCACCTTCTGCAGCAGCTTCTGCTCGACGAGCTTCTCGAAGAGCGCCGACTCGCCGCCCCAGAAGATGTCGGCATCGGGCCTGCCCTTCCACTCCACGATGCGGCCGTAGGCCACCGGCGTGCCCGCCGGGATCGCGTTCACCTTCACCGTCACGTTGTACTTTTCCTTGGCGTACTCCGCGAACGCCTTCAGCGCCGCGTCGTGGATGAACTTCGACACGGGCGTGATGAGGGTGAGCTCGCCCTCGATGGGGGCCTGGGGCCACGCCACGGACGGGCTGAGGGCGATGGCGAGGGTCAGCAGCAGGAGCGGCAGTCGCATCATGTGTTGTTCTCCTCTGTGGAGGCGGCGTCGAGAGTAGTCGGTATCGGCGCCATCGGGAAGTGGTTTCTAGTTACATGGGGGGCCTCGAAGGGCCCCCC
>CAYQQT010000386.1:0-4449 GCA_964419375.1 uncultured bacterium | reverse complement strand
CTGGCTCGCGGGACCGCGCGGGCGCGCGCGCCAGATGAACGCCGGCGCCCACGCCGCCACCGGGATCACTCTGCTCTTCCTGCACGCCGACACGCGGCTGCCCGACGGGGCGGGCGCGGCCATCGAGACGGTGCTCGCCGATCCCGCCGTCGTGGGCGGCCGCTTCGACGTCCGGATCGACAGCCCGCGGCCGCTGCTCGGCGTCGTGGGGTGGATGATGAACCAGCGCTCGCGCCTGTCGGGGATCTCGACGGGCGACCAGGGCATCTTCGTGCGGCGCGCGGTATTCGAGGAGATCGGCGGCTATGCCGACATCCCGCTCATGGAGGACGTCGAGCTCACCCGGCGCCTCAAGCGGCGCGGCCGTGTGGCCGCCCTGCGGCTGCGCGTCACGACCTCCGCGCGCAAGTGGGAGCGCGAGGGCGCCGTGCGCACGATCGTGCTGATGTGGACGCTTCGCCTGCTCTACGCGCTCGGCGTGTCACCGGCACGGCTGCACCGCTGGTACTACGGGCGCGCCGACTGAAGCGTCGCGCGGCGGCGGGCGAGACGCGCTTCGTCCGCCGCGCGCCAGAGATACCACGCCGCGGTGGAGCGATAGGGAGTCCAGCGCTCGCCGTACTCGCGCAGCGCCTTCAGCGAGGGCTGCGCCGCGAGCCCGTACGCCGCGCGGTAACCCTCCCGCACGCCGAAGTCGTCGACGGGCAGGACGTCCGGCCGCCCGAGCGTGAACATCAGCAGCATCTCGACCGTCCACCGTCCCACGCCCCGGATCACCGTGAGCCGCTCGATGATCTCCTCGTCGCTCATGCGCGTGGCGGTTCGGCGCGTCGGCACCACGCCGGCCACCGCGTGCCGCGCGATGTCCTTGATCGCGAGCACCTTGGCGCGCGAGAGGCCGGCGCGCCTGAGCGTGGTGGGGCGTACGGCGAGAACGGTCGCCGGTGCGGGAAAACGGCCGTCGTCGCAGCAGGCGATGACGCGGCCGAGGATGGTCTCGGCCGCCCGTCCGTTGAGCTGCTGGTGGGTCACCGCCCGCACCAGCGCCTCGTACGGCGACCGCCGGTGGACGACCAGCGCGCAGGGACCGATGCGCCGGATGAGCCGGCGCATCACCGGGTCCTTCGACAGGTGCGCCAGGGCCGGGGAGCTCGGCATCGCAGTCTCTATATCACGCCCACCTTGCCTTGACACCGATACGGCCGGCGCATACGTTACGGCATCACGATCCACCTGGGAGGCCACCCATGATCCGCATGTCAGTGATGTACCCCACCGGCACAGGCAAGAAGTTCGACTACGACTACTACGCCAACAAGCACATGGCGCTCGTGAAGGAGCGCATGGGCTCGTCATTGCTGCGAAGCGAGGTCGACAAGGGCGTGGCGGGCGGCGCTCCCGGCGCGCCGGCGCCGTTCACCGCCATCGGCCACCTCTACTTCAACAGCATGGCCGACCTCCAGGGCGCGATGAAGCACGGCCCGGAGCTGATGGCCGACGTGCCGAACTTCACCGACATCACGCCCCAGATGCAGATCAGCGAGGTCATCGCCTGAGACATGGCTGCCGCCTATGACGTGATCGTGGTGGGAGGCGGCAACGCCGCCCTGTGCGCGGCGCTGTCGGCACGCGAGGCGGGTGCCCGCGTGCTCGTGCTCGAGAAGGCCCCCGAGACGTGGCGGGGCGGCAACTCCTTCTTCACCGCGGGCGGCTTTCGCTTCGCGTTCAAGTCCTTCGACGAGCTGCGCGCGATCGTGGGGGACATGTCCGACGAAGAGGCGGCGTCCATGGAGGTCGATCCGTACACCGAGGACCAGTACTACGACGACCTCATGCGCGTCACGGAGGATCTTGCCGATCCCGATCTTGCATTGCTGCTCGTCCGCGAGTCGCAGCCGACGGTGCGCTGGATGCGCGAGCGCGGCGTGCGCTGGATTCCGATGTTCGGCCGGCAGGCGTACAAGGTGGAGGGTCGCTTCCGCTTCTGGGGCGGCCTCGTGCTGGAAGCGGTGGGCGGGGGCGCCGGGCTCGTGGACATGGAGTACGCCTCGGCGGCCAAGGCCGGCATCGACGTGCGCTTCGAGGCCAAGGCCTCGGGCCTCGTCACCGACGATCGCGGCCGCGTCACGGGCGTGATCGTGCGTATGTCCGAAGGGAAGGAAACGATCGCCGCCCGCGCCGTCGTGCTGGCGGCGGGCGGCTTCGAGGCCAACCCCGAGATGCGCGCGCGCTACCTGGGGCCGAACTGGGACCTCGCCCGCGTGCGCGGCACCCCGTACAACACGGGCGATGCCATCCGCATGGCGCTCGACATCGGCGCGCAGCCATGGGGACACTGGAGCGGCTGTCACTCCGTGGCGTGGGACTACAACGCCCCCTGGCACGGCGACCGCAAGGTGGGCGACGGCTTCCAGAAGCACTCGTATCCCGTCGGCCTCATCGTGAACCTGCGCGGCGAGCGCTTCGTGGACGAAGGCGCGGACTTCCGCAACTACACCTACGTGAAATACGGACGCGCCATCATCGACCAGCCCCGTCGCGCCGCCTTTCAGGTCTTCGACCAGAAGGTCCTGCACCTGCTGCGCGAGGAGTACCGCATCCGCGAGGTCACGAAGGCGGAGGACATGACGCTGGAGGGCCTCGCGCGCAAGCTCGAGATCGATGTCGCCGGCTTCGTGGACACCATCACGCGCTACAACGCGGCCGTGCAGCCCGGCACCTACAACCCCGCCATCAAGGACGGCAAGGGCACGCGCGGCATCACGCCGCCGAAGTCCAACTGGGCGCTGCCGCTCGACTCGCCGCCCTACGTCGGCTTCGCGGTGACGACGGGCATCACCTTCACCTTCGGCGGCCTGCGCATCACGCCGCAGGGGCAGGTGATGGACATGGAGCAGCGGCCCATCCCGGGCCTGTACGCGGCGGGTGAGCTGGTGGGCGGGCTGTTCTACCAGAACTACCCGGGCGGGGCCGGACTGATGGCAGGCGCCGTGTTCGGCCGCATCGCCGGTCGCTCCGCCGCGCAGGCGGTGCGCGCGCGGTAGACGCCGCGTTCGGCGGCGGTATGCTGAACGTATGGAGCGGGAGCGCCGTTATCGGGTCATCGGGGGCGTGGCTGCCTGGCGGATCCCGGTGCTGTTCGGCTTCCTCACCTCTCAGTGGCGGTTGCCATGTGCCGGCACTGCGAACTTCGGGTGGAGAGGCCGACGGTTGAGCGGCACTCGTACCGGTGCCGGTGCCCGATCCAGATTGGCGTCGGTCAAGCCCGTGGCCAGGTTGGTCGCCGGACGGGATCACGAGGCTAGTCGCCTTTCGAGGCGGACTGCGGCCGCCCGCCGGTCCTTTGAAACTCGGCCACCTGCTCCTGGAGCTTGAGAATCCCGAACATCAGCGCGTCGGGCGTCGGCGGGCAGCCGGGCACATAGATGTCCACGGGCACCACCCGATCCACGCCCTTCACCACGTGGTAGCCGTGGCGGAACGGGCCACCCGAGTTGGCGCAGGAGCCCATGGAGATCACCCACTTGGGGTCGGGCATCTGGTCGTAGATCCGCTTGAGCATCGGCGCCATCTTGATCGTGACGGTGCCGGAGACAATCATCAGGTCCGAGTGACGGGGCGAAGCCCAGGGCACCATGCCAAAGCGCTCCACGTCGAAGCGCGAGGCGAAGGTCGCCATCATCTCGATCGCGCAGCAGGCGAGACCGAAGGTCACCGGCCAGATCGAACCTTTCCGCGCCCAGTTGAAGAGCTTTTCCATGGAGGTGACCGCGATCCAGCCGCCCGGGAAGTTCTCGAGGGTGTCGAACAGTTGGTCGACGAAGGTGGAGACCTTGTCGCCCACCGGCCGCTCCTGGCCATACTTCTCCCACTCCTGGAGGTCTTTGAACTCTCTCCAGGCAGGCGTCGGCACCTGCGGGCTGGGCGGTAGGCCCGGCTTTGCCGGCCTCATCGGCCCAGCTCCCATGGGGACGGCGCGGCCCGACCGCCCCGCAGCGACCAGTCCACCAGCTCCACCGGGTGGAGCACGCGCACATCCTTACCCCGGTCTCGGAGACCCGCCTGCATCTGGAGCGTGCACCCGGGGTTGCCGCTTACGACGATCTCGGCGTTGGTTTCCGCGACACGCGCGAGCTTGCGGTCGAGGAACGCTTCAGCTTCCTTCGGGTGGTGCAGCAGGTTATACACGCCCGCGCTCCCGCAGCAGAAATCGGACTCCTGGAGCTCCACCAGGCGTAACTCGGGGATCGCCCGGATGACAGGCATCGTGATAGGTCACAGTGAGCGGCAACGGCCGGAGGCGACCGCCCAGCGGCGCGTCGATCAGCAGTTGGCTGATGTCCTGGACCTTGCCGGCGAACGTGCGGGCGCGTTCCGCGTATGCCGGATCGGTCTCCCTGCTCGCGACCGGCGCGGTCGAGTACGCCATCAGTATCTCCGCATGGCGGG
>CAYQQT010000385.1:0-4473 GCA_964419375.1 uncultured bacterium | reverse complement strand
GGCGCGACGAACGTCGGGGGGCTTGGGGGGCCCTTCGAGGCCCCCCATCAAGGACAGAAGCCGCCGTCGACGTTCAGCGACTGGCCGGTGATGCCGGCGGACTCGGGAAGCGAGAGGAACACCGCCACATGGCCGATCTCTTCCGCCTCGATCATGCGGCGTTGTGGGACCTGGCGTTTGTGGTAGCGGTCGAAGATGTCGGTTCCGGACATGGGGCCGGCTTTCGTGCGTTGGGTCTTCACGCCCATGCCGGCGCGCACGTAGCCGGGGCAGATCGCGTTGACGGTGATGGCGGGGTAGCCCTGGGAGCCCATCTCGGAGGCGAGGGCGCGCGTGAGGCCGATCACGCCGTGCTTGGAGGCGACGTAGGCGCTCACGTAGCCGTAGCCGCCCATCTTGCCGAAGACCGACGAGATGGTGATGATCCGTCCCGCGCGCTGGGCCATCATCTGGGGCAGCGCGGCGCGGACGGCGCGATACGTGCCGTTGAGGTTGACGTCGATGACGCGCGTCCACTCCGCCTCGTCCTGCTCCGCCAGCAGTCCGCTGCCGTCGATGCCCGCGCACGTCACGAGCACGTCGAGGCGGCCGAACTCGCGCGTGGCCCGCGCCGCGAGCGCGCTCATGTCCTGCGCGCGCGAGACGTCCGCGCGCACGGCGACGGCCATCCCACCCGCTTTGCGCACGACCCGCTCCGTCTCCTCGGCGCTGTCGCCGAGATCGCCCACGACGAGGTCGGCGCCCTCCGCGGCGAAGGTGAGCGCGATCGCGCGTCCGATGCCGCCCCCCGCGCCCGTGATCACGACCGTGGAGCCCGCCAGCCGCATCAGCCGAGCCGCACGCCCACGGAGCCGATCCGCGTGAAGGACGCGCGCACCGTGTCCGCGGGCTGGACGCGCACGATGGACGTGAGCGAGCCCGTGAGCACGACGTCGCCCGCCCGCAGCGCGAGGCCGAGCCGCCCCAGGTTACCCGTCCGCGAGATCGAGCTCACCCACGGTCTCCGACAGTGGTGACAGCGGGGCCCGGGCGACGGGCGCCTCCACCAGCGACTCCGCGAGCTGGCGACGCTGCACCGCGCGCATCACACGAAGCGCACGGCGACGGAGCCCAGCCGCGTGTACGTGGCGCGGATCGTGTCCCCCGCCTTCGGCGTGAGCAGCTTGGACACGGAGCCGCTCATCACCACGTCGCCCGCGCGCAGGCCGAGGCCGCGCGCCCCCAGGTGGTTGGCGAGCCACGCGAGCGAGTTGAGCGGGTTGCCCATGACCTCCGCCGCCGCGTTCGTCGCCGCCACCAGGCCGTTCTGCTCGTAGACGAGTCCTTCGAGCGCGAGATCGAGGCCGGCCACGGACGTCAGCGCCCCGCCCAGCACGACGGCATTGGCGTAGACGCCGTCCGCGATGACGTCGGTGCCGTGCGGCTTGCCGCTGTAGCGGAAGTCGATCAGCTCCAGCGCCGCCATGGCGCCCTCCACCGCGGTGAGCGCCTGCGGCACGGTGACGCCGGGGCCCGCCAGCTCGCGGCGCATGACGAAGGCGACCTCGGCCTCGACGGCCGGCTTGACGAAGCGCGCCGCCGGCAGCTCGGCGCCCGTGGCAAACGTGTCGCCGGCGAGGAGAAAGGCGCTCACGGGCTCGCTCACACCGAAAGCCTCCTGCCCCGCGCGGGTCGTGAACCCGCTCTTCCAGCCCGCCACGCGCTCTCCGCGCGCGACGAGGGCCTCGCGCAGCGCGTCCTGGACCGCGTACGCCTCCGCCAGCGACAGCCGCGCCTGCTCGCTCGGCGGGCGGTGCAGGCGCCGCTCGTCACGGGCCGCGATGAGCTCCTTGACGAGCTCGGGGCTTACACGACCGCTCGCCGTCACTTGCGGCGCTTCTTGCGGTGAGACGAGCGGGTCTGCCTCGTCGCCCGCTTCGCGGGCGTCGCGCGCTTGTGGGCCGCCTGGGCTCGCCGCCGCTTGGGCGGGCGCGCGGCGCCACCCGCGCTCTTCGGCCGCAGGTGCGACTCGTTGCGCTTGCCCACGTCGCCGCGCACGACCGGCCCCGTCTCGATGGCGCGGATCCACGCGTCGAGGTCACGGCCCAGCTCCGGATAGCAGTTGTCCCTGTAGGCGACGAGCGCGCGCAAGGCGGCCGGATCCTTCCACGGCTTCAGCACGAACACACCCTCCGGGTCATCAGGATTGAACGGCGCTTCGGTGGCCATAGCCATCACAACATACCGACGATTCAGCTCAGGCATCGTTGGCTCCTCATGAAAAGCGTTTGACGAGAGCCTACCCTAACTCTTATGCGGGTGTCGCGGGAGGTCGTGCGGTGCGGAGCCAGCCGATGACGGCGACGAAGAGGGCGGCGCCGGCGAGGGCGAGGACGAGATTGGTGCCCGTGTCGGTGACGGTGCCGCCGAGGGCCGTCTGCAGCGTGTACACGACGTTGTTGACGACGTGGCAGACGATGGCGGGCAGCACGCTGCCGGTCAGCTCGGCCACGAACCCGAGGTAGAGGCTGAGCGCGAAGGCGAGCGCCACGTGAATGCCGGAGGGATCGACGTGCAGGATGGAGAAGCAGACGCTCGTCGCCGCGATTGCCACCGGCGCCGACCACCGCTGGCGCAGGCGCGTCTGCATGTAACCCCGGAAGAAGATCTCCTCGGCGGTGCCCGCCAGCACGCCGATGACGAGCACAGCGCCGAAGAGGTCGGCGCCCGCCGCCTGCTGCAGGACGGTCCGGATGGTGGCCATCGCGCTTCGGTCGCCGAGGCCCGCCAGCGTCGTCGCCGAATCGAGCGACTGGCCGAGGCCGAGAATGCCGATCACCATCATGCCGAGGGCTCGGCCGCTCTCCCATCCCGGCCGCAGCCGCAGCGTGCCCGGCGCCAGGGGCCGCACCACGAGGACGATCGTGAGCAGGAGCGCGGTGGAGGCGGCCACGCTGCCTGCGAGCAGCGCGGGCAGGCTGCGCAGCAGCGTCTGCTCGGGCACGTCGGGATAGGCGGAGACGAGGGCGCCGATGGCCACCCCCGACACCGCGAAGATCCCCGCCACCGCCGCGACGTACGTCGCAAAGACCATCCAGACGCGCGGCGGCTGCTCCAGGTCAGGCGTCCCTTCGCCCCGGATGCCACACGTCGTCGACGGCGGCCCTCCCCGAGCCCGCGAGGAAGAGGAGAATCCCCGCCGCGAGCAGCACGAGGTCGAGGTACCAATCGTCGAAGGGAGTGCGGGGGCCCTTGATGGCGAACGCGATGACCGCGAACTGCAGGGCGATGAGAAGGCCGAGCCAGCGGCCGAACAGTCCGATGAGCAGCGCGGCGCCTCCCACCACCTCGAACATCGCGATGGCCGGACCCGCCACGCCCGGCATGGGGACTCCCATCTTGGCGAAGGCGGCGGCGACGGCGTCGAGGCCCCCCGACACCTTCTGGTAGCCCGCGTGCATCAGGATGAGCGCGGTCGCGATTCGCACGGCGGTCACGCCCCAGCCCGGATCGATGCCTGCAATCCCCCGCATGGTGGCCTCCTTCGTCGCCGTCACCGTAGTGGTGGCCGGCGCGTGTGCTGCGTTCCTTCCCGTTCGATGGCCGCGGACACGGCGAGCACGCCCGCCTCGTCGAAGGGGCGGCCGATCACCTGCACCGCGAGCGGCAGGCCCGCCGTCGACCAGCCGCACGGCAGCGACAGCGCGGGCAGGCCGAGCCCGTTGAAGGGACGGGTCAGCCTCGAAAAGCGCCCCATCCGCGTCACCACCTCGTCCACGGTGCCCGCCTTCGCCTCGTCGAGCCGCGGCGCCGGCTCGGGGATCGTCGGCGTGAGCAGCACGTCGACCTCGCCGAAGACCTCCGTGATGAATTCACGCGTCAGCCGCGCGCGCAGCCGGCTCGCTTGTAAATAGTCAAAGGCGGAGACGTGGAAGCCGACCTCCAGCCGGCTGCGCACCGCCGGCTGCAGCTCGTGCGGCCGCTCGCGCGCCACGCGCGCGTGGACGACGGCGCTCTCGCAGCGCGCGATGATGTTGCAGACGTCGGCCATGGTGGCGGGGTCCGGAATCCGCAGTGTGTGCACGCGCGCACCCGCGCTCTCCAGCGTGCCCGCCGCCACGCGCACGGCGGTGTCAATCTCCGCGGTCACCCCGTCGAAGTAGTAGTTGTCCGGCACGCCCACCCGCACGCCGGCCAGCGGCCGGTCGAGCGCGGCGAGCAGATCCCCGACCGGGCGCCGGCTGGAGGTGGCGTCGCGAGGATCGTGGCCGGCGATGACGCCGAGCATGAGGGCGGCGTCGCGCACCGTACGCGTCATGGGGCCCACGTGGTCGAGCGACCACGACAGCGCCATCGCCCCCGCACGGCTCACGCGCCCGTAGGTCGGCTTGAGGCCGACGATGCCGCAGCACGCCGCCGGCAGCCGGATCGAGCCGCCGGTGTCGGAGCCGAGGGCGCCGAACGCCAGCCGCGCGGACACCGCCGCCGCCGAGC
>CAYQQT010000384.1:0-4479 GCA_964419375.1 uncultured bacterium | reverse complement strand
CGACGTCCACGCCGCCGCCCTTGTACTTCGAGATGTAGCTGGCGAAGTTCTGCGTTTTCGCCGCGTCGTAGGTGTCGCCCGCGACCACCTCGTAGCCCAGCTGCTTCGCGACCTTCGTGGAGCCCTCCACCGACGACTGCCCCACGATGGAGTTCTCGCTCAGGATGGCCACCTTGCGCGCCGGCTTGCCGCTCTTCTCGCCCAGCTCCTTGATGTGGGTGAGCAGGTCGGCGGCGTACGCGGCCACCAGCGGCGAGGTGCGGAAGGTGTACTTGAAGCCGCGCGAGGTGATGAGCGGGTCCACGTCGGTGGCGCACACGAAGGGCACGCCCTCGCGCTCGGCGATCTGCGTGGCCACGATGGTGGCCGCGCTCTGGTTGGTGCCGGTGATGGCGACGGCGCCGCGCTGCACGACCTTCTCCGTCTGGGAGCCGGCCACCTCGGGCTTGGACTCGGTGTCGGCCACGATGTACTTGATCTTCGCGCCGCCCAGCGACTTGATGCCGCCCTGCTCGTTCACGAGGTCGCAGCCGAGCTGGAAGGCGTTCCACGTGCGCTGCCCCCAGGCCGCGTTGGTCCCGGTGAGCGCGACCACGGCGGCGAGCAGGACCTCCTTGCCCTGCGCGCCGGCGATGCGGGGCGCGACGGTGGTGGAGGCGGCGGCGATGGCGGATGTCTTGATGAACTCACGTCGGCTGATGCGGGCCATGGTGTGTCCTCCTCTTTGTCTGTCGGACTACGAAAGTCCCAGGAATGCCTTGCGTGTGTGCGGGTTGGCAAGGAGCTCCTCGCCCGTGCCCGCGAGAACGATCCGTCCCGTCTCCAGCACATACCCACGATGCGACAGCCGTAGCGACTGCACGAGGTTCTGCTCGACGAGGAGCACGGTGGTGCCCTCGGCGTTGATGCGACCGATGGCGTCGAAGATCGCCCTCACCATGAGGGGCGCCAGCCCCAGCGACGGCTCGTCCAGGATCAGCAGCCGCGGGCGCGACATGAGCGCGCGGCCGATGGCCAGCATCTGCTGCTCGCCGCCGGAGAGCGTGCCCGCGAGCTGCTGGCGCCGCTCGCCGAGGCGGGGGAAGAGCGCCGTCACCCAGGCCAGCGTGCGGGCGAGCGCGCTCTTGGCCCTCGGCAGGTACGCGCCCATCTCGAGATTTTCGCCCACCGTCATGTTGGTGAAGAGCTGCCGCCCCTCCGGCACGTGGGCGATACCCCGCTCCACGATGCGCGAGGGCGGCAGGCCGGTGAGCCTCTCGCCCTCGAACGTGGCCTCGCCGCCGAGGACGGGCAGCAGCCCCGACACCGCGCGCAGCGTGGTGGTCTTGCCGGCGCCGTTGGCGCCCACGAGTGACACGATCTCGCGCTCGCCCACGCGCATGGTCACATCGTGGAGCACGCGCACGTCGCCGTAGGCCACGGAGAGGCCGCGCACTTCAAGCAAGGGAGTACGCCTCGCCCAGATAGGCTTCGATGACACGGGGGTCGTCCACCAGCGCCTCGGGGCGCCCCTCGGCGATGACCTCGCCGTAGTTGAGCACCACGATGCGCGCGGACAGGCGCATGACGGCTTCCAGCACGTGCTCGATGATGAGCACGCTCACGCCGCCCGCGGCGATCCGCCGCACGAGCGCGATCATCTCCTGCACCTCGTTGGGCCGCAGTCCCGCCGCCACCTCGTCGAGCAGGAGCAGCGACGGCTGTGTGGCGAGCGCGCGCGCCATCTCCAGCCGCTTGCGCTCGATCACGGTGAGCGTGCGCCCGAGCTCGTCGCGCTTGCCCGCCAGCCCCATCAGCTCCAGCACGTCCAGCGCCTTGGCGGTGGCGCCCGCGATGTCGGGGATGCGGTTGAGGGCGCCGATGCGGACCGTCTGCAGCACCGTGAGGGCGGCGAAGGGCTTGCTGATCTGAAACGTCCGCGCCGCGCCCAGCTTGCAGATGCGGTGCGGTGCTGCGCCCGTGACGTCGGCGCCACGGAGCACGACGCGCCCGCTGTCGGGCGTGTAGACGCCCGTCACGACGTTGAACAGCGTGGTCTTGCCGGCCCCGTTGGGGCCGATGATGCCGACGATCTCGCCCTCGCCCACGGTGAACGTCACGTTCGAGAGCGCCTGCAGCCCTCCGAAGCGCTTGGACACCGAGCGGACGTCGAGCAACGCCGCCATTAGCGGCGCCTGCGCCCGAGGGTGATGAGGCCGCCGGGCAGGTAGATGAGGACGACGATGAGGAGCACCGCGTAGAACATCTTGCTGCCGATGACCACCTGGCGCGTGTTCTCGAAGGGCAGGTTGCGCAGCGCCTCGCCGAGCCCGCTGAAGATCACGGAGCCGAGGACGGGCCCGAGCGCGGTGCCGGCGCCGCCCACCATGGTGCCCAGCATCATGGTGAGCTGCGGCTCGAACACGAAGACCGTCTCCGGCGATATATAGAGGTAGAACTGCGCATAGAAGCTTCCGGCGAACGCCGTCAGCGCGGCCGAGAGCCCGATGGCGATGGTCTTGTAGCGGTAGGTGTTCACGCCGGACGCCTCCGCCGCCTGCTCGTCCTCGCGCACGGCGAGGAAGTACTGTCCCAGCGGCGAGCGCTCCAGGAGCAGGCTGATGAGGATCATCGCCACCAGCATGGCGAGGGCCACGTAGTAGTACGGCTCGCGGCGCAGGAAAAAGAAGTCGGCGGGCGCGTGCTTCATGGTGAGCAGGATCCCCACCGGCCCCTTGATGAAATCCCAGTTGTCGGCGAGGCCCTTGGCCACCTCCGCCGCGCCCAGGGTGACCAGCGCGAAGAAGATGCCGTGCACGTGGTAGCGGTAGACGCCGAGCGCGAGCAGCACGCCCACCACGCCCGCGAGGGCGGCCCCCACGAACATGCCGGCCCACGGCGTCAGCCCCAGCCGCACGTAGAGCATGGTGGAGGCGTAGGCGCCGATGCCGAAGAAGAGGCTGTGGCCGAGCGAGAACTGCCCGGCGTAGCCGGCGGCGACGTTCCACGCCAGCGCCATGAACGCGGCGTGCAGGGCCACGATCATGGCGGTGAGCAGGTGCTGCCCCGCTATCAGCGGCAGCGCGGCGGCGATCGCGAGCACGGCCACTGACACCGCGATCCGGCGTGACCGGCGCGTGCTCACCGGCTCACAGCCGCGCCTGGCCGAAGATGCCCCAGGGACGGTAGAGCAGGACGGCGATCAGGATGGCGAACACGATGGCGTTGCCGAGCGAGGCGGAGATGTAGAGGCTGGAGAGCGCTTCCACGAGGCCGATGAGGAGCCCGCCCACCAGCGCGCCCGCCACGCTGCCGAGCCCACCCAGCACCGCGATGACGAACGCTTTGAGGATGAACTCGTGGCCGACGAACGGGCTCACGAGCGAAAAGGGCATGATGACGGCGCCCGCGAGGGCGGCGGCGGCCGTCCCCAGCGAAAAGGAGATCAGGTACACGCGCCGGACGTCGATGCCGACGAGGGCGGCGCCCTCGCGGTTGTTGGCGGAGGCGCGGATGGCCTTGCCCAGCGACGTGCGGTGGAGGAAGAGCGCCAGCACGACCACCGCGGCGAGGCTGACGGCGGCGGCTCCCAACCGCGCGATGGGAACCGAGATGTCGGCCACGATGAAGGACGACGTCGTGTATGTCGTCGTGATGCCGCGCAGGTCGCCGCCGAAGAAGAAGTTCGCGACGTTCTCGAAGAAGATGAGCAGCCCGAGGGTCACCATCATGTGCGCCGAGTGGGGCGCCTCCACGATGCGCTCGATCACCACCTTGTAGAGCAGGGCGCCCAGCGCGAAGAAGAGGGGCACCACCACCACCAGGCTCAGATAGGGATCGACGCCGGCCAGCTTGAAGAGCAGGTAGGTGATGAACATGGCGCCCATGACGAGGTGGCCGTGCGCGAAGTTCACGATGTCGGTGACGCCGAAGACGAGCGTGAAGCCGATGCCGATGAGCGCGTACACGCTGCCCATGAAGAGACCGGACAGGCAGGTCTGCACGACCGCGTCGAGACCGATCATCGGGCGGGGGTGGCGGTGTTCAGGGAGCGGTCGGCCTTCAGGGTGAAGCGCCGGTACTCGTTCTCGCAGACGGGGCCGGGACACAGCCACAGCTCGCCTTCGCCGAGGTCCATCACCACGGAGGCAACGGTCTCGATCTCCGTGCCGTCCGGCCGCGGTGCGGGATGGCGGCACACGGAGTCCGGGCGGCCGAAGTGGTCGCGCAGCGCGTCCTGGAGATCTTTCACCCCGAGCCGTCCGCCCCGCGCCGTGAGGTGCGCCCGCACGCGACGGTCGCGGAACAGACTGTCCGGATAGCGCGAGAGCCCGGTGTCCCGCACGCGGCCGTGGGCGCCCTTGAAGTGATTGGAGTGGACCAGCAGCCCCTCCTCGGCGAACAGGTGAAACACCTCCGGGGGCGAGGCCTCGAGATCCACCGCTTCGCCGTCGCGATGCGCGAGCAGGTGATTCGACGAGAACGCGCGCGGCGCCCGCA
>CAYQQT010000383.1:0-4485 GCA_964419375.1 uncultured bacterium | reverse complement strand
AGAGCCCCGTCGATGGAGCCCAGCCACGCCGGCCCCGAGTCGGCCACCATCCACGTGGTCCCCGGACCCCCGAAGCCCGCCCCGCCCGCGCTCGAGTGCCGCCGGAGTCGCGCTTCTTGACGCCACCACTTCGAAAAGTTACAACAAGTTAGATGGATGCTCGCGAACGAGACGTACTCATCGCCGTGATCCGGGAATACATCGACTCCGCCGAGCCCGTGGGCTCGCGCGTGCTGTCCAAGCGGCACTTCCCGGGACTGTCGCCGGCCACCATCCGTAACGCCATGGCCGACCTCGAGGAGATGGGCTACCTCGTGCAGCCCCACACGAGCGCGGGGCGCGTGCCCACCGACAAGGCATACCGGTTCTACGTGGAGTCGTTCCCGCCGCCCTCGAGCGCGCGCGCCGCCACCGACGCCACGCTGCCCACCCGGCGCTCGGGCATCGACGGCTTCATGGAGGGCACGACCTCCCATCTGTCGTCGGTAACGAAGCTCACGGGGCTGCTCCTCGCCCCGCCGCTGCAGCACACCACCGTCGCGCGCATCGATCTCATCCCGCTCGAGAACGACCGCGCGCTCGCCGTCGTCATCACGGATGCGGGCTGGATCACCGTGCGCGAGGTCACCGTCGATCCGCCGCTCAACGGCGAGGAGGTGCGCGCCATCGGCCGCGAGCTCACGCGGCGCTTCGGCGGCCGCACGGTGCAGGAGATCGTGCACATGGAGCGCGCGCCCAATGATCCGCTGGACGCCCTCCACACCCGCGCGCGCGCGGTGACGGAGCAGATCGTGGCGCTGCTGGGCGGGCGCACGCTCTACGTGAGCGGCGCCATCAACATGCTCGACCATCCCGAGTTCTGGGACATCGAGACCACACGCGAGCTGCTGCGGACGTTCGAGCACAAGGAGCGCCTCGCGGAGCTGATGACCTCGCTCGCCGCCGACCCCGGTGTGCGCGTCCTCATCGGCGATGAGAATCCCGTCACCGCCATGCGCGAGTGCACGCTCATCACGTCCACGTACACGTACCGCGGGCAGGTGCTCGGCATCCTGGGCATCGTGGGGCCGCGACGGCTGCCGTACCCGGAGGTCATCACGGTCGTCGACGAGACCGCCCGCCACGTCTCCGAGGTGCTCTCGCGGGTGCGGCAGGATCTGTACCTGCCCTCCTGAGGGGCGCCGCATCGCGGCTGCTATAATTCAGCCCATGGACGACTCACAGCCCCACGACACTGTCGCGTCCCCCGACGAGCCACTGGCCTCATCCGCGGAGTGCGACGACCTCCGCCGCCAGCTCGAGGACCGCCAGGACAAGCTGCTGCGCGCGCTCGCGGAGACGGAGAACGTGCGCCGCCGCGCGCAGCGCGACCGCGAGGAGTACGTCAAGTACGCGGCCGAGTCGCTCCTGAAGGACCTCGTGCCCGTCCTCGACAACCTGGACCGCGCGCTCGCCGCCGCCAGCGCCGGGGAGAGCGCGGCGGGCGTGGTGGAGGGCGTGGAGCTCATCCAGCGCGAACTACTCCGCGTGCTGGAGCGGGCGGGCGTGACGCGCTACAGCGCCGTCGGCCAGCGCTTCGATCCCACGCGCCACGAGGCGATCGCGCGCGTGGTCAGTCCCAACCAGCCTGACGACACCGTCGTCGCCGAAACCGCACCCGGCTACCTGCTGCACGGCCGCGTCCTGCGCGCCGCCCTCGTGGCGGTGGCGGCGGCGCCCGACGAGGACGCCGCCTAGTGGCGTCTCGCGACTATTACGAGGTGCTCGGCGTGGCCCGGGACGCCGACGACGCGCAGATCAAGAAGGGCTTCCGCGCCGCCGCCATGCAGTGCCACCCCGACCGCCATCCCGGCGACAAGAAGGCCGAGGAGCGGTTCAAGGAGCTGGGCGAGGCGTACGCCGTCCTCTCCGATCCCGACAAGCGCGCGCACTACGACCGCTTCGGCACTGCCGTGCCCGGCGGCGGGGGCGGCTTCGAGGGGGACCTCGGCAGCCTCTTCAACGACATCTTCGAGGGCTTCGGCTTCATGGGCGGCGGCCGCGGCCGGCGCTCCTCCGCGATGCGCGGCGAGGACCTGCCGTACGACATGAAGATCACGCTCGAAGAAGCGGCCACGGGCGTGGAGACGAAGATCCAGATCCCGCGCATGGAGACGTGCGAGCGCTGCCGCGGCAGCCGGATGGAGCCGGGCTCCAGGCGCAACACGTGCGACGTCTGCCGCGGGCGCGGCCAGGTGGCGTCCCGGCTGGGTCCCCTCACGATGGCGCGCCCGTGCCCGAAGTGCGGCGGCGAGGGTGAGACGATCGAGACCCCGTGCAAGGACTGCCGCGGGGAGGGCCGGCAGCGCGCGGAGCGATTGCTGTCGATCAAGATCCCGGCCGGGATCGAGGACGGCATGCAGCTGCGCGTCAGCGGCGAAGGCTCGAGCGGCCTCAACGGCGGCCCCCCCGGCGATCTGTACGTGCAGGTGCGCGTGCGCGAGCACCCGATGTTCGCGCGCAACGGGCACGACATCCTGTGCGACCTGCCCGTCAGCTTCGCGCAGCTGGCGCTCGGCCACGAGGCCGAGGTGCCCACGCTGTCCGCCACCGAGAAGCTGAAGATCCCCGCCGGCAGCCAGCCCCACCAGGTCGTGAGATTGCGCGGCAAGGGCATGCCGCACCTGCGCGGGCGCGGTCACGGCGATGCGTGCTACCGGCTGATCCTCGAGGTGCCGCAGAAGCTGAACGCCAAGCAGCGGGAAGCCCTCGAGGCGTTCGAGGCGGGTTCCAGGAGCGAGCGCGGGCCCCTCGCCAACGCCTTCTTCGAGCGCATGAAAAAGCTCTTCGGTTAGGTGCGCTACTGGGAGCTCACGGTCGCCGTCCCCGACGAGGCCTCTGAAGGCCTGACCAACTTCGTGTGGGAGCTGGGCGCCCTCGGCGTGGTGGAGGACGAGCGCCCCGGTGAGCGACCGCGGCTGCGCGCCTTCTTCCCCGACGCGCACGACACGGCCTCGCTTCCCGCACGCGTCCAGCAGTACCTCGACGGCCTACGGGCGCTCGGTTTTTCCGGCGGCGGCCGCCCGCGGCTGGCGCCCGTCGCCGACGAGGACTGGGCGCAGGCGTGGCGGGCGCACTTCAGTCCCATGGAGGTCGGCCGCTCGCTGCTCGTGACGCCGCCGTGGCAGCAGCCCGCCCCCAATGGCCGTAACCTCATCACCATCGAGCCCGGCCGCGCCTTCGGCACCGGGCAGCACGGCAGCACCTCGGGGTGCCTTCGACTGATCGAGGACGTCGTCGAGCGCGACCGTCCGCCGCGCGCGCTCGACATCGGCACCGGCTCCGGTATTCTCGCCATCGCCGCCGTGAAGCTCGGCGTTCCGTCGGTCATCGCGATCGACACCGATCCCGACGCGGTGGCGGCGGCGGCCGGCAACGCCGCGCGCAACGGCATGGCCGAGCGCGTCCACGCGAGCGTGGCCGACGTGCAGACGTTCACGACGCCGCCGGCGCCCCTCGTGGTCGCCAACCTTCTCGCGGCCGCGCACCACCGGCTGGGCGCGCGCTACCGCACGTTGCTGGCGCCCGGCGCCGCCCTCGTCCTCGGCGGCATCCTCGACGCGGAACGCGACGGCGTCGTGGCCGCCCTCGCCGGGCACGGCTTGCGCGCGCGGCGCGCGCTCTCCGTCGAGGGGTGGACCAGCCTCGAGATGCAGGACGATGCGCCGGTTCACGATCGCCCCTGAGCGCATCGCGCGCGGCCACGTCGCCTTCGACGCGGACGAGTCGCGCCACCTCTCCCGCGTGCTGCGCCTGCGTCCCGGCGACACCGTGATCGCCACCGACGGCGCGGGCCACGACTACACGGTGCGCCTGGACACGGTGGGCGCGCAGGCCACGGGCAGCGTCCTGCGCGTGGCCACACACGACGCGGAATCGCCGCTCGCCGTCACCCTCGTGCAGGTGGTGCCGAAGGGCGACCGCATGGAGACGATCGTGCGCGCCGCCACCGAGCTCGGCGTGGCGCGCGTGCTGCCCGCCCTCGCCGCCCGCACGGTGGTGCGCCTCGACGCCGGGCAGCCCACATTCGACCGACACGGCGGGGCACGCGGCGCTCAGCGCCTCCATCAACGTGTACACGCGGCGGTTCCAGTGCACGACGATCTCCGCGCAGTGCGCCGCGAGCGCCTCGGTGGCCGGGCTGGGAACGGGCGCGATGGCGTAGGGCGGGTTGACCCCGGTGTTGTTGTGGATGTCCAGCGCCGCCTCGAGCGGCGTCGCACGGACCTCGGCCAGGACCGCCGCGGCACACTGGCGCATGCGCGTGGTCGCCTCGGCCACGTCCCAGACGCGGTTGAAGTCCTCTTGATCGTCGAGGTAGCGGTGGGCGAACCAGCCGTGTTGGTGCGCCGCGCGCACGTTGCCGATGAACACCCACAGGTCGAACGGGTACACGGGCCGACGGCGCAGCAGGCGGATCACCGCGCGATAGCCCGAGTCCTCGTT
>CAYQQT010000382.1:0-4487 GCA_964419375.1 uncultured bacterium | reverse complement strand
GCATTCAGCTTCGGCGTCAGCGAGTCGTCGTTCCTGGACCTCGGCGCGCCGGCCAATCCCGGCGAGCGCGCACGGGCGCTCGACGCCGACGCCCGCAGCAAGGCGATCTCGTTCGATCTCAAGCTGAGGTGGCCGGGCGCGGAGACGATGCCGGTGGAGCCGTACGTGACGCTCGGTCCGGCGCTGATCGTCACCGATCCCGACTCCTTCGCCGCCCTGGCCGGCAGCCGCGTGGATCCCGCCGTGCGTTTCGGCGCGAAAGTCGGCGCGGGCCTCAACTGGCGCCTCGGCAAGGACACGACGCTCTTCGGCGCGTACGGGTTCACGACGGACAGCCCGAACGGGCTCCTGACGGACGGCCCGCGGACCCGCGGCGACGCCGGGAACACGGGCTTCGACCTCATGTACGGACTGCGCTTCCGCTACTGAGTGCGCTGCCGGCTACGCCGTCCGCAGCGCGACGGTCACGGGTAGCCGCGCGGCGCGGATCGCGGGCAAGAGTCCGCCGGCGAGGCCGATCAGCAGCGCCCACCCCAGCCCACGCACGAGCAGGCCGCGCGTCACGCGGAAGTCGAAGGCGACCTGCGAGAAGGTGCTGAAGTTCAGCGTGGAGAGCGAAACGCCGTCGCAGTAGAGCCAGGCGAGCCCGCCGCCCACGGCGCCACCCACCAGCGCCAGCAGCAGTGCTTCGATCATCACCGAGACGACCACCGGCGTGCCGCCGAAGCCGATGGCGCGCAGGGTCGCGATCTCGACCTGGCGGCTGGCGATCGAGGAGTACATGCAGTTCAGCGCGCCGAAGGTGGCGCCGATCGCCATGAAGACGGCGACGCTGTAGCCGAGGACGTCGATGAGCGTCGCGAGGACGTTCGCCTGCCTGGCGTAGTACTCCGGCTCGCGCAGCACGTTGATGGACAGCCGGCGGTCGCGCGCCACGGTCTCGCGCACGGCGGCGAGGCCGGCGGGGGAGGGATCGGCGAGCGTGGCGGTGACCGACTGGAAGCCCGTGCGCCGGAACGCGGACATCGCCACTTCCGTGTCGGCCCAGATCTCGGACTCGTGCACGTCGCCGCCGCTGGTGAAGATGCCGACCACGATCCACTCGCTGTCGCGAAAGCCGATGCGCGAGCCGACCTCGAGGCCGGCGAACTGGCGCGAGGCCTTGCGGCCCACGATCACCTCCCGCACGCCGCGCGCGAAGGGGCGGCCCTCGACGATGCGGACCTCGTCGCGAAGGTCGAACACGGTCGGCTGCACGCCGCGGACGGGGACGTTGTTGGGCTCGCTCTGGCCGCGACGCGGCAGGTCGACCATCACGACCAGCTCGGCGGAAGCGCGCGTGAGGCCGGGGAGGCTGCCCAGCAGAGCGGCCTGCTCGCGCGCGACGCCGCTCGACATCTCGGAATCCGATCCCGCGCGCAGCATGATGACGCGGCTCGGCCGGCCCGTGCTCGCGAGCGTGTGGCGGAAGCCCTCGGACATGGCGAGCACGGACACGAGCACGCCCACCACGCCCGCGATGCCGATCACGACCACCAGCGAGGTGCCGAGGCGCAGCGGCACGGTCCGGAGATTCATCAGCGTGACGTGGACGACCTGGCTCAGCATCGGCGCTCAGCGGCCGGCCAGCGCGTCGACGATGCGCAGGCGCTTCACGCGCAGCGCCGGCGGCAGCGCGATGGCGACGGCGAGTCCGATGGCGATGCCCGCGGCGAGCGGCCACGTGCTGGGCTCGATGTGGAGCGGCGGGAAGCGGCCGCTCATCGAGCCGTTGAGCGCCGGCAGCAGCGCGAGGGCCGCCAGCATGCCCAGGCCGCCGCCGAGCCCCAGCAGCAGGAGCGCTTCGCCGAACACCAGCGCCGTCACCGTGGCGTCGGAGTAGCCGAGCGTCTTCAGCACCGCCAGCTCGGGAATGCGCTCGCGGATGGCCTGGGCCATGGTGTTGCCGGTGAGGAGCAGGATGGTGAAGAAGACGGCGATCAGGATGCGGGTGACGAGCGCGCCGATGTCGCCGATCTGCTTGGCGAAGCCGATCGCGAACTCCTTTTCCGGCTGCGTCTTGGTCTCGTCGGGCGAGTTCGCGAAGAGCCGGTCGACCTCGGCGGCGACGGCGCGCGCCTGGCGCGCGTCGGCGACCCGGATGATGTACCAGCCCGTCTTGCCCTTGCCGAGCTGGCGCGCCTCGTCGAAGTGCGCGACGTTGATCAGCACCATGTCGGTGTTGCCGCGCACGGCGGGATCGTCGGCGTCGAAGATGCCGACGAGGTCGAACTCCCAGGTGAGGGTGCCGTCCGTCTTCGCGTGGATCTCGGAGGCGATCGGCAGCCGCTGGCCGATCTTCCAGCCGTAGCGGTCGGCCAGGCGCTTGCCGGCCACGGCGCCGGTGCGCGTCTTCGCGAAGGCCTCGCCGTGCGCGGGCGCGATCGTGAACTCCGGGTAGAGGCTCAGGTAGCGGACCGGATCGACCGCGAACACCGGAAAGGCGTTGCTCTCGTTCTGGTACTTGGCGCCGAACCAGGCGGCCGAGGCCACGGCCTCCACGCCCGGGATGCGCTCGATCTGCCGCCCGTGCGCCAGGGGCAGCGACTCGATGATGGAATAGCGCGCGGTGGTGAGCAGCCGGCGCGCGTCGGCGGCGTCGGCGCCGGACTCGAACGCCGTCTGCACGGCCTGAAGCATGCCGAAGAGCAGGAACGCCACCAGCACCGAGAGCAGCGTGAGCACCGTGCGCGTCTTCTTGCGGAAGAGCTGCGCCCACACCAGCGGCGCGTACTTCACGACGCCATCGCGGCGAGCGTCCCCTTGTCGAGGTGGAGCCGGCGCTGCGCGTACTCCGCCGCCTTCGGATCGTGCGTCACCATCACGATGGTCTTGCCGTGGTCGCGGTTGAGCATCTGGAGGAGGAGCATGACCTCGTGCGCCGTCGCGCGGTCGAGATCGCCCGTGGGCTCGTCGCACACGAGCAGGGTGGGATCGGACACGATGGCGCGCGCGATGGCCACGCGCTGCTCCTGGCCGCCGGAGAGCTCCCTGGGCTTGTGGCGGGCGCGGTCTTGCAGGCCCACCAACGTGAGCGCGATGAAAGCACGCTTGCGGCGCTCGGCGGCGCCGAGATGCGTGAGCAGCAGCGGCAGCTCCACGTTCTTCTGCGCGGTCAGCACGGGCAGCAGGTTGTAGAACTGGAAGACGAAGCCGACGGTGGCCGCGCGCCACGCCGTCAGCTCGCCGCTCGACATGTCGTCGATGCGGTGGCCGTCGACCGTGATGCTGCCGCCGGTCGGCGTGTCGAGACCGCCGATGAGGTTCAGCAGCGTCGTCTTGCCGGAGCCGGACGGTCCCATCAGCGCCACGAAATCGCCGCGCGGAATGTCGAGGTCGATGCCGTGCAGCACCTCGATCGTCTCGCCGCCCCGCCGGTAGGACTTGGTGACGCCGCGGATCTCGACGAGCGCGCTCACTCGGCCACCCGCACGGTGGCGCCGTCCGCCAGCGACGCGGGCGGGGCGGCGACCACACGCTCGCCCGCCTCGAGGCCGGCCAGCACTTCACGCTCGGTGCCGACGGTCCTGGCGAGCGTCACCGAGCGCCGGGCCACCCGTCCGTCGGTTACGACGAAGACGGCGCCATCCGCGCGCACGGCGTCGGCGGGGATCAGCACTGCGGCGCGCGCCGGCTTCGAGGCCGGCGCCGGCGGATCGAGGAACGCGACGCGCACGCCCATGTCGGGCACGATGCGCGCGTCCTTCGACTTGATGGCGATGCGCACCTTCACCGTCGCCTTGCTGCGGTCCGCGGTGGGGATGATGGCGATCACGGAGCCCGGCACCTTCCAGTCCGGGTAGGCGTTGAGCGTCGCCTCCACCGGCTGCTCCGCGCGCACGCGCCCGATGAACGACTCGTTCACGTCGACCTGGATCTCCAGGGAGTCCATGTCCACGATCGTCCCGATGCCCGTGCGCGTGAAGCCGCCGCCCGCCGAGATGGGCGAGATCATCTCGCCCGGCTGCGCGGACTTGGCGACGACGACGCCGGCGAAGGGCGCGCGGATGACCGTGCTGTCCAGCGCCACCTCCGACCGCCGCACCGACTCCGCGGCCACGCGCACCTGCTCGGCGTTAGCCGCCAGGCGCGCGCGCAGCACGTCGCGCTGCGCCCGCGCGGCGTCGATCGACTGCGCCGCCACGAGCTGGCGCTTGAACAGCTCCTGCGAGCGCACATAGTCCTGCTCCGCCTGCTCGAGGGCCGCGCGGATCTCGCCTTCCTGGGCGCGGGCGGCCGCCAGCTGCGCGCGCGTCCACCCCAGCTCCGCCCTGGCCTCCGTGTCGTCGAGCCGCGCGAGAACGAAGCCCTCCGCCACCCGCTGGCCCTCCTCGATGTTCACCTCCACGACCTTGCCGGTGACCTTCGCGGAGACGGTGGCCTGACGGCGCGCGGTGACGTAGCCGCTGGCGTCCAGCACCGAGCCGGCGCCGGCGGGGCCGGCGGCC
>CAYQQT010000381.1:0-4488 GCA_964419375.1 uncultured bacterium | reverse complement strand
CGTGGGGGGCCCCGACATGGCCCCCCACACCCCCCAACGCTCGGAGCGCCCCGGGAAACCCGGGGCGCTCCTCGATCACGCTGACTGACTCCGCGGCCACCGAGTGAGCGTCGCTTGACGAGGCCTCGTTGCTGATGGACGATCGCAGCGCCATGGCCACCGAGCTCCATAACCTGTCGATCGCCGAGCTGTCCGCCCTGATTGCGGCACGGAAGCTCTCGCCTGTCGAGCTGGTCGACGCGCTGATCCGGCGTGTCGAGGAGTACGACGGACAGACGCACGCGTTCATCACGCGCACGTTCGACCTCGCGCGGCAGCAGGCGCGCACGGCGGAGGCCGAGATCGCGGCGGGCAGCTATCGCGGCGCGCTGCACGGCATCCCGTTCGCGCTCAAGGACATCTACGACACGCGGGGGATCCTCACCTCCGGCCACTCGCGCGTCTTCATCGACCGCGTTCCTCGCGAGGACGCCACCGCGACCACGAAGCTCTACGACGCCGGCGGCGTGCTGCTCGGCAAGCTCGCCACGCACGAGATGGCGCACGCGGGCCCGTCGTTCGACCTCCCCTGGCCCCCCGCCCGCAACCCCTGGAACCTCGCGCACTTCACGGGCGGCTCCTCGACGGGATCGGGGGCGGCGGTGGCGGCGGGCATGGTGCCGGTGGCGCTCGGCTCGGACACCGGCGGATCGATCCGCGGCCCCGCCTCGCACTGCGGCGTCGTCGGTCTCATGGCGACGTTCGGCCTCGTGAGCCGCGCGGGCGTCATCACCAACTCGTACACGTTCGACCACTGCGGGCCGCTGGCACGCACGGTCGAGGATTGCGCGCTGGTGCTGCAGGCGCTCGCCGGCTTCGACCCCAAGGATGCGGGCAGCCTGCCACGGCCGATCCCCAACTATCGCGAGGCGCTCGAGCAGGATCTGCGGGGGCTCAGGATCGGCGTCCTGCGGCACCACTGGGAGGAGGACATCCCGGCCTCCGAGGACGTCCGCACGGCGATGGACGCCGCCCTCGACGTCCTGCGCCGGCTCGGCGCCGAGCTCAAGGAGTGCCGCGTGCGGCCGCTGGCCAGCTACTACGACGTCAAGATCATCATCGCCGAGAGCGAGATCTTCAGCGTCCACCAGAAGAACCTGGTCGCGCGGCCCAAGGACTTCGGCGCCGACTTCCGCTCACGCGTGCTGCCGTCCGTGCTCTTCACCGCCCACGACTACGTGCAGGCCACGCGCGAGCATCGCCGGATGATGGTGGAGATGGAGCCGCTCTACACCAGGTTCGACGCTTTCGTCACCGCGGGCATGGGTGAGGCCCCGCGGCTGGCCGACTACCGCAGCGTCTCCTTCTGGCAGAAGCCGAGCCTGCTCACGGCGTGGAACGTCACGGGCCAGCCCGTGCTGCAGCTTCCCAACGGCTTCGGAAGGAATGGCCTGCCGCTCGGTATGCAGATCCTCGGGCGGCCATTCGGCGAGAGCACGATCCTGCGCGTCGGCCATGCCTACGAGCGCGCCACGGAGTGGCACACGCGGCGTCCCCGCCTCGCGCGCGGCGCGGCGGCGCCGGACGTCGTCCCCCCGCCCGTGCTCTCGGGTGGCGCGGATCACGTCGATGCGGAGACGCGCGATCTGTGCGTGAAGGGCGCGAGGCGGGCGGGCCTCCAGCTCGATGATCTGATGCTGGCGCAGCTCCTGGAGGGAGCGCCGTATGCGCTGGGGATGGTCGGGCGCCTTCGCCGCGACCACGCACCTCACCACGAGCCTGCGAACGTCTTCAGCTTTCCGCCGTCCAGGCTCTGAGGTTGAAGCTGGCAGAGGCGCTGGACATGACGGACGACGAGGTCGTCGCGGTGGTCGGAGGAGGCGGGAAGACCACCGCCATGTTTCGCCTGGCGCGCGAGATGGTGGAGAAGGGCGGGAGCGCGATCACGACCACGACGACCCGGATCTTCGGCGCGCAGATCGCGCTGGCGCCCGCACACGTCCTCGCCGCCGACGCCACGCGGGAGAGCGTCGCGGCCGCGCTGGCCGCCCATCGGCACGTGCTCGTGATCGGAACGACGAACCCCGGCACCGGCAAGGCCGATGGCGTCTCCCTGGATCTCTTCCGGCGCCTGCGCGCCTGGTGCCCGGGCGTGTGCATCCTCAACGAGGCCGATGGCTCTCGCATGCGCCCCTTCAAGGCCCCGGCCGAGTACGAGCCGGTGATTCCCCTGGAGACGACGCTGGTCGTTCCCCTGGTCGGCGCCGACGTCTTCGGAAAGACCCTCGACGCCGATCACGTCCACCGTCCAGAGCTCGTCAGCGCGCTGAGCGGCGCGCCGCTGGGAACGCCGATCACGCCCGAGATCGTGGCCCGTGTCCTGGCCCATCCCGAGGGGGGACGCAAGGGCGTGCCGGTCAGCGCCCGGGTCGTCGTCCTCATCAACAAAGTCGAGAGCCTGCCGGACCGGACACCGGCGCGCGAGACGGCCGAGCGTCTCCTGCGCGAGCCGGCCATCCACTCGGTCATCCTCACCACCCTGCGCAAGGAGGAGCCCGTGCTCGAGGTCTGCACGCGGTGACCACGGTGGAGACAGCACTGGGGCCGGTGGCCACGGCCGAGCTCGGCCCCACGCTGATGCACGAGCACATCGTCACGCGCTCCCCCGGGGTCGCCGAGAACTGGCCCCACCTCTTCGACCGAAACGCCATCCTCACCATCGCCGAGCGGAAGATGGCCGACCTCTACGGCCGGGGCATCCGCGCGATCGTCGACCTCACCACCGTCGATCTGGGCCGGGACATCGACCTCATCGTCGACGTGGCCCGCCGCTCGCGCGTGCACGTGATCGTGGCCACCGGCGTGTGGTGGATGCCCCAGCGGTACTTCAGCTCCCATGGCATCGACGAGGTGGCCGAGCTGTTCATCCGCGACATCACCCGGGGTATCGGCACGAGCGGCGTGAAGGCCGCCATCATCAAGTGCGCCACCGATACCGCCGGCGTGACCCCGGTGATCGAGACCATTCTGAGAGCGTGCGCGCGGGCCCAGAAATCCACCGGGGTGCCGATCTCGACGCACACCTGGGCCGCGGGCCGATCCGGCGAGGCGCAGCAGGCGATCTTCGCGCAGGAGGGCGTCGACCTCAGCCGCGTCATCGTCGGCCACAGCGGCGACAGTGACGACCTCGGCTATCTGCGCGGCCTGATGGAGCGGGGAAGCACGATCGGGATGGACCGCTTCGGTCTCGAGCACTTCTTGCCCACCGCGAAGCGAGTCGAGGTGCTCGCCCGGCTGTGCGCCGAAGGCTACGCCGGAAAGATGGTCCTGTCGCACGACGCCAACTGCTGGACCGACATGCTCTCCGAGGACGACAAGCGCCGCACCCGGCCGCGCTGGCACTACACCCACATCTCCGACGACATCCTCCCCGCGCTCCGGGCCGCCGGTGTCAGCGGGGATCAGATCGAGCAGATGCTCGTGCGTAACCCCCGCGCGATCTTCGAGGCGCAGACGGACTAGAATATCGACGATGACCGACACCACGCTGACGCCTTCACGCTTGTGGAAACGGATGACCGCGGAGCAGCGGCTTGCCGCCGCGTACGCGCTCTGGCGCGACAATGAAGCGACCGACGATCAGGCGCAGGCCGCGGGCCTCATCGCCCAACAGCTGAAGTTCCGGCTGAAGACGGTGATCGGCCTCGACGAAGATCGCAAGGCGCGTTACCTCGCCAGCGTGTCGAGCCTGCCCGAGGCGCTCGCCGCTCGCACGCTCGTCGTATATCACCTTGCCGAGCAGCGGCCGATGATGGGCGCGTTCCTCGACGCGCTCGGCATCGCACACGACAACGGCTTGATTCAGGAGGACGCCGTGGCGCCGGATCCGGCGAAGATGGCCGCCGCCGCCGCCGCGCTCGCCAAGGACTACCCGGCCCACGACGTCTCGCTCTACCTCAGCACGCTCCTCTTTCAGGATCCGACGTCGTGGGGCGCGCTGCACGGAGTGCCCGAAGTCTCGGCGTCGGGCGATCCCTCATAGACATCGCCACAAGACGGAAGGAGGCGCCATGACTCAACCAGTCACGATGAGGATCTTCTCCGACTACGTCTGACCCTGGTGCTATCTCAGTACCGTGCGTATTGAGCGGCTCAAGGCCGAGCACAACGTGAAGGTCGAGTGGGTGCACTTCCCCCTGCATCCGGACACCCCGGCGGAAGGCCGCTCGCTGGCCGATCTGTTCGCCGGGCGCAACGTGGACCGCAAGGCCATGCACGCGCAAATGAAGGCGCGCATGGACGCCGAAGGTCTCCCGTACGGCGAGCGCACGATGACCTACAACAGCCGCCTGGCCCAGGAGCTGGGCAAGTGGGCGGACACGCAGCCGGGCGGAGAGGCTATCCACGACGCGCTATTCCGCGCCTACTTCGTGGAGGCGCGCGACATCTCCCAGCCCGCGGTGCTGCTGGACATCGCGCAGCAGGTGGGCCTGTCGGCCGACGGCGCCC
>CAYQQT010000380.1:0-4493 GCA_964419375.1 uncultured bacterium | reverse complement strand
GGCTAGGGCTGCACCAGCATGACGAGGGTACCGCCGCGCTTCTGCGCCGGCGCGACGTCGGGGAGAACGACGATCACCGCGAGCACGACGACGAGGCAGAGCGCGAACACTCGGGGCAGCTTCATCTCGACACCTCCTGGACCTGACCGCTCTACAGGGCCCGTAGAAACGCCACCAGGTCCTTCTTTTCCTGCGGCACCAGCTTCAGTCCGAGCACCAGGTTGAAGAACTCGACCGTGTCGTCAAGCGTCAGCAGGCGATCGTCGTGGAGGTAGGGCGGCGAGTCCTTGATGCCGCGCAGCGGGAAGGTCTTGATGGGGCCGTCCGCCGACGCTTTGCGACCGTTGATGACCCTCTCCTTGAAGAAGCGCTCCACCTGCAAATTGTGCATCAGGTTGTCGGTGTAGTACGGCGGCACGTGGCAGATCGAGCACTGCGCCTTGGCGAAGAACAGCGCCTCGCCACGGCGCTCCGCCTCGCTGGCCTTGGCCGGGTCGAGCCGGCCGAGGATGTTCAGCTTGGGCGCGGGCGGGAAGTCGAGCAGGCTCTGGAACTCGCCCATGAAGTGCACCTGGCTCCCGCGCTCGAGCGGGTTCACGCCCTTCCGCGCGGCGCGCGTGTGGTCGCCGTCGAAGTAGGCGGCGCGCTGCTCGAACTCCGTGAAGTCCTCGACGCTCTTCAGGGCGCGCTGCGACCCGAACAGACGCTGGACGCCGACGCCGCGCAGCGTCGGCGTGTCGATGCGGTGCCGGTGCTCGTTGGGCCGGATGTCGCCGACGGTGTGCGTGGCCGCGTTCGTGTGGCCGTTGGCATGGCAGTCGAGGCACGCCACGCCCTGGGACGCCTTCACGCTGCGCCGATCCTCGGTCAGGTTGAACTGCTGCTGCGGAAATGGCGTGAGGAGCAGCCGCAGGCCTTCGAGCTGTTTGGGGTTGAGGATCTCCTTGAAGATCCGCTCGAAGTTGTCGAGCGTCACCAGCTCGCCCTTGGAGACGTCACCGAGGTCGGGCCGCGTCACGAGGAAGATGCCCGCCGGGATCTCGGGGATCAGGTGATCGGGCAGGTCGAAGTCGAGATCGAAGCGTGTGAGATCGCGCTCGGTCTGTCTCTTCACCTCGTCGATGAGCAGCTTCGGGAAGACCATGCCGCCCGCTTCGTGATGCGGGTGGGGAAGCGGGTAGAAGCCCGCCGGCCACGCATCCTGGGCCTTGATCTGCTCCGGGGTCATCGCGGCGAGCCTCTCCCACGTCATGCCGGCGCCGAGCTTCACGCGCACGCCGTCCTGCACTGCCTTACCGCGAGACATCGTCACGCCCGGCGCCGCGCGGTTGGCGAGGTCGTAGCGCAGGTTCAGCAAATCCTGGTGCCGCCGGGCGAACGTCGGCTTCTCCTGCTGCGTGCGCTGGATGACCTGGGCAAGCGCCTCCGTTTTCACGAGCGGATCGTCCTGCCCGAATATCGCGACGGCGCCCCACAGCACGGTGGCACACGCCGCGCTCGCGGCCACGAGGCCGCGACGATTCCTCCGATGACGCATGGTCTGGTCCTCCCGAGGCAAGTCTAGCAGCCCGTGCCAGACGAACGGTCCGACGACACCGTGCCGGCTGCCGAAGTCCAGCGACGACGTGCTCTGCGGGACTTACGACGTCTTCGAAAATCGCGCGGCGCGGGCCGGCCGCCGCATCACATTGAACATCGTCGTCCTCTCGGCGGTGGGGCCGACGGCCGCCCGCGATCCCGTCGTCCTCGTGGGTGGACCCGGCCTCGGCGCCGCCAGTCAGGCAACGGGCGACACCGCCAGGTCCACGGAGATGCCGCACGTCGAGGCCACGCAGCAAGGGGGCTACGGGTCTCCCCGTAGCCCCCTCAGAGATTGGAGCGGCCGACCGGATTCGAACCGGCGACGTCCAGCTTGGGAAGCTGGCATTCTGCCACTGAATTACGGCCGCTCGACGGTCTCCATATTACTCCGTGGCACGGACGACTACTTGCTGTCCTTGAGCGACATGTCGTAGGCCTTGATCAGCTCGTCGCTGCGGGCCTTCCAGCTCAGGCGCTTGTTGGCGCCGTAGAGATCGAGCTGCTGGTAGAGCGGCACCGCGGCCGCGTCCTCCACCCACAGCTTGCTGATCCGGTGATAGAGATCCAGGCGCTTCTTCTCGTCCATCTCGGCCTGCGCCTGGTCGAACATGCCGTCGAGGTCCGGATTGTGGTAGTTGCCGAGGTTGCTGCCCGTGCGGAAGAGCGGGCCGTAGATCGTCTCGGCGTCGATGGTGGGCGTGCCCCAGCCGATGAGCCACACGGGGCCGGACTTGTGCGGGTAGACGAGGTTATTGAGGTAGTTCACGAACTCGAAGGTCTTGAGCGTGGTCTTGATGCCTGCCTTGTTGAGCTGCCCCGTCACCGCCTCCGCCACTTCCTTGTCGCGCACGTAGCGTCCCTGCGGACTATTCAGGGTGAGCTCGAGGCCGTTCGGGTAGCCGGCCTCCGCGAGCAGCTTCTTGGTGCGCGCGACGTCCTGCTTGATCGGCTTCAACGAGGCGTCGTAGCCGAAGTGCAGCGGGGTGAGCATGGTGGCCATACGCATGGCCTTGCCGTCGAGCACGTTCTTGATGATGTCGTCGGCGTCGATCGCATACTGGATGGCCTGCCGCACGCGCTTGTCGGTGGTCACGCCCTTGTAGGGGCCGATGAGCTTGTGCTGCGCGTCGTACTCATGCGTCACGAACATGAGCTGCAGCGTGCGGATGGAGGGCGCGGTGGAGAGGAAGATCTTCGGGTGCTTGTCGATGATGTTGGCGAGGTGGGGCGGGATGTTGACGGCCACGTCGATCTCGCCGTTCTGCAGCGCCGCCACCCGCACCGCGTCGTCGGGGATGGGACGGAAGACCACCGTCTTGATCTTCGGCGCCCCGCGCCAGTACCCGTCGTTGGCCTCCAGCACGATCTCCTCGTCCTTGGCCCAGCGCACGAACTTGTAGGGGCCCGTGCCGATGGGCTGGCGTGAGATGTCGGCGGTCTGCTTGCCGGCGTACGCCTTGGGCGGATACATCGACGCCTGGCGGAAGGTCATGACGTTCACGAAGGTCGGCCACGGCTTGGAGGTGTGCACGCGCGCCGTGTAGGGGTCGACGACTTCCACGCGATCGATGGGCCGGAAGTTGGAGCTGGCGCGCATCGCCGCCTGCTTGACGCGCTCGAGGCTGAACTTGACGGACTCGGCGTTGAACTCCTCGCCGTTGTGGAACTTGACGCCCTTGCGCAGCTTGACCTCCCACGTCGTGGGCGCCACCAGCTTCGGGATCTCCACCGCGAGGGCAGGAATGATCTTGAGGTTCGCGTCGCGCTCCACGAGGGTGTCGAAGATGTGCGTCGCCACCACGGTGGCCGGCGTCTCCTGTTGGTTCATCGTGTCCAGCGTTGTGGGATCGACGCCCTGGGCGATGACGACCTTGCCCGCCGGGGCCGCCACCGCGAGCGCCGGCAGCAGCAGGGTGAAAGCCAGAGCCACGAACAATCGCCAACCAATCATCGTGAAACCTCCTCGAAGCGAGGGGATGGAAAATTCCGCGGTAAGGTGTCGATACTTTAGGGGTCGTCGCGCGGCGAGTCAAGGAACGAGAGAGCCTCCTCGCGTGTGGCCACGAGGCCGAGGCCCTGCGCCTCCCGGGCGCGGGCGAGCAGCCGGCCCACCTCCGGCCCCGGCGCCAGGCCGTACCGGGCCATCACGTCCTCGCCCCGCAGCAGCGGCGGCGCCGCCGCCTCCTGCTCTTCGACCGCCAGCCCGCCCAGCAGGTCGCGCACGACCGTCGATCCCCGCCACACCGCGAAGGGCGACACGCCGGTCACGGCGGCGGAGTCGGCGAGCACGAGCAGGAGCAGGTCACGCGTGTCCTCCGCGAGGTCGCGATAGAAACGGTAGCGCGCGCGGCGGGTGATCCCGCCCGCCTGCGCCAGATGCATCGGCCGCAGGTGGTGACGCACGAGATGCTCGAGCAATGCGCTCACGCGCTCCGGCAGCCGCAGTCGCTCGCCGATGGCGCGCGCGCGGCGCGCGCCCAGCACGTCGTGCTCGAAAAAGCGGATGCGCCCCCCGATGCGCCGGCGCGTCTCCGGCTTGCTCACGTCGTGCAGCAGGGCCGCCAGCTTCAACGCGCGGCGGCGGTCTACCTGCCCGCCCAGCGGCGCCGCCAGGTGCGCGGCGAGCTCGTCGCCGAAGGGCGCGAGAGCCTCGGGCCGCGCCACGATGCGGTCACACCCCGCCACCGCGCGCAGCGAGTGCTCGAGCACGTCGAAGCGATGGGGGGCGGGCTGCGGGGTGGCGCGCATCGGCTGCACCTCGGGAAAGATGACCGCCAGCAGTCCGAGCGTGTCGGCCCGCCGCAAGGCGCGCGCGGTGTCCGGCAGGTCGAGGAGCGACACCAGCTCGTCGCGCACTCGCTCCGCGGAGGTGTGCGCGAGGGCGGGCGCCACCGCCTGCACCGCGCGCGCCG
>CAYQQT010000379.1:0-4498 GCA_964419375.1 uncultured bacterium | reverse complement strand
GGCCGCTATCCGTGGTCAGGACCCGGTCATTTTCCTCGAGAACGCGAGCCTCTACGGGATGAAGGGGGAGGTGCCCGAGGATGACTCTGTCCGCCCGCTCAGGGGAGCCCGCGTGGTGCGCCCTGGTACGGACGTGACCATCGTCTCATACAGCCGGATGCTCCACCTCGCCCTGGCGGCCGCCAGCCTGCTCGCCGAGGAGGGAATTGAGGCGGAGGTGATCGACCTGCGGACCCTTCGTCCCCTCGACCTGGACCCCGTGATCGCCTCGGTGGAGCGCACGCACCGGGCCGTGGTGGTCCAGGAACAGTGGAAGCTGTTCGGCGCGGCCGCGGAGATCGCAGCCGTCATTTACGAGCGCGCCTTCGACCATCTCGACGCCCCCGTCGAGCGAGTGACGGGCGCCGACGTGCCGATGCCCTACGCCCGGAACCTCGAGTTGCTCTCCGTGCCGCATGAGGCCGAGGTGATGGCGGCCGTCCGGCGGGCGCTCTACGGGAAGCCTGAGCTAGCGAAAACCTGAAGCTGAGCGAAAGGCTGGAGGCAGGATATGTCGGGTGTGAGCCAGGAGGCTTCGGTGGGCATCTATCCGCCCACGGTGCTCGCCGCCGTGGGCAAGGGGATGCCGGCGTTCGACGAGGAGACCTTCGGCCCGGGGGCGGCGGTCATCCGCGCCCAGGACGAAGCCCACGCCATCCGCCTGGCGAACGACTCGGAATTTGGATTGGGTGCGTCCCTCTGGACCGAGGGGTATAGCGACGCGCTGCGTGACACCCTGGACCCGCGTCTCCGCGGGGCCTCATGGTTCATGAGACTGCGGAGAGGAGTTCTACCATGAAGATGTATGTGGCCGGTCACTGGATCGACAAGCCGCAAACGATCGACGTCCGAAACTCCTACGACAACGCGCTCATCGACACCGTCCCCCGCGCCGACAAGGGGGACGTCGAGCGCGCGGTGCAGTCGGCCGAGCGCGGGGCGCGCGCGATGGCGAAGCTCACCAGCCTGGAGCGGGCGAGGATCCTGCTCCGCGCGGCCGAGCTCATGACCCAGCGCAAGGAAGAGCTGGGCCAGCTCATCTCGAGGGAGGAAGGCAAGATCATCGCGGAGGGGCGCGCGGAGGTGCTGCGCGCCATCGACACGATCACCGGCTCCGCCGAGGAAGCCAAGCGCCTGCACGGCGAGACGATCCCGCTCGACGCGGCGTCGCACGGAGCGGGGAAGTTCGGCGTCACCCTCCGCGTCCCCTGCGGCATCGTGGTGGCGATCAGCCCGTTCAATTTCCCGCTGAACCTCGTCTGCCACAAGGTCGGGCCGGCGATTGCCGGCGGCAACGCGGTGATCGTGAAGCCGGCGACCGACACGCCGCTCTCGGCGCTCCGGCTCACCGAGATCCTGCTCGAGGCCGGCCTGCCCCCTGAAGGCATCAACACGCTCACGGGGGGTGGGGCCGAGATCGGCGATCTGCTGGTGTCCGATCGCCGCGTTCGGAAGATCACCTTCACGGGCAGCCGGGACGTGGGCGAGCACATCTGCCGCACGGCAGGCATCAAGCGGGTGACGATGGAGCTCGGCAGCAACGCGCCGGTGATCATCATGCCGGACGCCGACCTCGAGAAGGTGGCGACGGCCGTGGCCGCCACCGGCTACGCTAATGCCGGGCAGGTGTGCATCTCCACCCAGCGCGTGCTGGCCTCCGGCCGCGTCTACGCGGATTTCCTCGATGCCCTCACGCCGAAGGTGGCGGCGCTCAAAGTCGGCAACCAACTCGACGAGAGCGTGAAGGTCGGCCCCATGGTCAAGGAAAAGGAGGCGATCCGCGTCGAGGAATGGATCAAGGAAGCGGTCTCCACGGGGGCGCGCCTGGTCACGGGCGGGACGCGGCACGGCGCGATGTACGCCCCGACGATCGTGGCCGACGTGAAGCCTGAGATGAAGATTTCGTACGACGAACTGTTCGGCCCCGCCGTGGTCGTCACCCCGTTCACCGAGATTGAGGACGCGATCGCGCTCGCCAACGACACCCGCTACGGTCTGGCCGCCGGTATCTTCACGGAGAACCTCGAGTGGGCGTGGAAGTTCGCCCGTGAGGTGCAGTGCGGCAACCTCCACATCAACTGGGGGCCGCAGTGGCGAGCCGACCTCATGCCGTACGGCGGGCTCAAGGAGTCCGGCTTCGGCAAGGAGGGGCCGGCCTACGCGATCGAGGAGATGACGGAGCTCAAGATGGTGGTCTTCCACCTGTCGTCGTAGGAACCTCGACGCGCCTGATCTGCCGCTCGTGGTCCGGATCTTTCGCGACGACGGCTATGAGTCCATCCGCTGGAAGCAGGTGCGGCGGTTCCAGCCTACAGCGGGAGTCGGTTACCTGGCGGCGCCCACCGCCGCTGCGCGATACGACGAGCGGCGATCTCCGAGGAGGCGATGGTATGGCGAGGCGCGGCGCCCGGCAGGGTCGATCCACAATTAAGCCCAGAGAGAGGTGCGCGAATGAGCAGTCTGGCGAGCGAAAAGTGCGTCGCCTGCCGCCGCGATGCCCCGCGGGTGACCGCGGCGGAGATGGAAGAACTCAGGCCGCAGGTTCCTGACTGGGAACTGATGGAGCGGGATGGCATTCCTCGGTTGGAGCGGGTGCTCAGATTCGCCAACTTTGCTGAGGCCCTCGCCTTCACCAACCGCGTCGGCGTCCTCGCCGAAGCGGAAGGCCATCATCCCGCTCTGCTCACCGAATGGGGCCGGGTGACGGTGACCTGGTGGACCCATAAGATCCACGGGCTCCACCGCAATGACTTCGTCATGGCAGCGAAAACCGATTCACTGGTTGGGGGCTGAGGGGCGCGAGCAGTCGCCCGGTCTCGCTTTCCCGGGGGTGCCGGATCGGTTCGACCTTGACGACCTCCTCCGGGGCTGGCGGAGTCGGAACCTCCGGGCATGGCCCAGCACGCGCTCCTGAAGACGCTGATGGAGATCGCCTACCGATCGAGTCGCGGTCGCCGAGGCCGTCAAGGAAATGGGAGGAGTGGATCGGGATCAGAGGGCCTGGAGGCGATTAGACGCCCCGTCGCCGCCAGGAGGTTAGGGTAATGACGATCATCACACGCGTCTACACGCGCACAGGTGACAGAGGGCCCACCGCGCTGGTCGGCGGCAAGCGCGTGCCGAAAGATTCGCCGCTGATCGCGGCGTACGGCACGATCGACGAGCTGAACGCGGTGCTTGGTCTCGCGCGCGTCTTTAACGAAGAGCGGCTCGCGGAGGGGGAGAAGCCCTCTCTGCCAATATGGATGAGACAGTGACCCCCTGGAAGTTTACCGCCGACGAAGAGTGGCGCGTACTCGACCGCGACAGCGCGGGCATGGGCAACGCAGCCACGGCATCAGCGTGCCCCGAACGAGAACGCTACTTCGCTGATGAACCTCCAGCCTGCCGCTTCAGCCGCGATCTTGTCTTGGCTGACAATGCCACCGTGCTGGTCCTTGGACTCGCCGTCGCCTTCGTTGCCGACCACGATGTAGTCGCCAGCCTTGACGTAGGTGCGAATCTGCTTCAGGAAGTCGGGCTTCGTCATTGCCATCGGGCCTAGAAACGAGAACAGCAAGTACCAGTCGGGCAGGCGCATGGTAAGGGCGCCGAAGTTGACCAGTTGACCGCGCGCCAGATCGGCCGCCGCGTGCTCCTCGTTCAGTGGCGGGGGGGCCGGAAGGTGGTGATCTCTCGGTAGGGGACAAAACGTTCGGTCAGGGGACGAAACGCCGACCCCCGCGCGTTCTCCCTCGCCATTCACCCCCTGCGAGGCAGTCCGGCTCTCGGCGAATCTTCCTCGTAAACATACGTCGTTACGCCGCGGCCTCGCCGACTCTCTGACCAGGATGGTCGTGGCATGCCCATTGCTTTGTCAGGTGCCGGGAAGCCGGAGTTATTCGGCACTGGTAAGGGCGTTCGAGCGAGGAAGAGGCAACGATGCACAACATCCTGATCTGCTCGGCTAACGAGGACCTTCTGACGGCCCTGCGCGCCGCGTCGGACGGGGGAGACGTCCGTTTGACGGTGTGCCACCGGGGGATGGACGCGGTGCGGGCCCTGATGGCGCTCTCGTTCGATCGCCTGATCCTGGATCTCGAGACCCCCGGGCTCGACGGCCTCTTCCTGGTCTCCATTGCGAGACGAATCGACCCGCACCTTCCGGTCGTCGCGATCTCCCGTGGCCCGGTCGTCCAGGCCAGAGAGATCCAGCACAAGGGGGTCGCGCACCATCTGGTGCCCCTGACCGGCGGTCCTGAAATCGCGCAGATGATCGCGCTCGGTGTCGAACCGGTCGCCGCCGGCGTTCAGCAGATCGGCTAGAGGGGAGGAGACGTATCGATGCGCGTCATGAACCGGGAGGCCGAGGCAGAGATGATCACCGAGCAGGCGGTCCTCAGCGCGCTGGCGACGATCCAGGATCCGGATCTCCGGCGCGACATCGTGTCGCTCGGCTTCGTCAAGGGCCTCAGGATCG
>CAYQQT010000378.1:0-4511 GCA_964419375.1 uncultured bacterium | reverse complement strand
CCTCGCTGAGCGCGCCGCGAACCCGCTCCTCCTCGTCGCGCTGGCGCGCGGCGAGCCGCTCCCGCTGCTCGGCCAGCGTCGCGCGGCCACCGTCGTCGAGCCCCCCTTCGCGCAGCTCCGACAGCGCCTCCTGGATCTCGAACATCTCGGCCAGCAGCTCAGGGGGCGCCTTCGGCTTCACCGCCGCGCCCTCCTTGGTGTCACGCCCCTCTTCGAGGCGCACGAGGTACTCGGCGCGCGCGATGGGATCCCGCAGCGCCCGGTACGCGGCGTTGACGAGGGCGGAGGCCTCCTCGGCGCGCGCGAGCTGCTCGGGCGTCGCCGACTGATGGAAGTCGGGATGGTGCTCGCGCGCCAGCTCGTAGAAGCGCCGCTGCAGCGCGGCGCCGTCGATCCTGAGCTTGCGGGGCAAGCCGAACACCTCGAAGTAGTCCATCGGTCTCCTCACCGTCCCTGAAATGGCGAACGGGCCCTCGGCCGGGCCCGTTCCATCACAACCGCGGGCAGCCCTACGCGGAGAAGGAAGTGCCGCAGCCGCAGCTCGACTTGGCCTGGGGGTTGACGAAGGTGAAGCCTCCCGTCAGCCCCTGCTTGACGTAGTCGAGGGTGGTGCCGTTGAGGTAGATGTAGCTCTTCTTGTCCACGACCACCTTCACCCCGTCGATCTCGAACTCCTTGTCGTGCGGCCCCTTCTCGGTGTCGAACTCGAGCAGGTACGACATGCCCGAGCACCCGCCACCCTTCACGCCCATCCGGAGAAACGCGGTCTCCGGCAGGTTCTGCTGCTCCTTGAGCTCCTTCACCTGCTTCGTGGCATTTTCCGAAAGCGCAACCGCCATGATCCCGTCCTCCCGCCTATTTAGATGCTGCCGCGACGTCATTCGTCGCGCGCTTTTCCTGGTAGTCCGCCAGCGCCGCCTTGATGGCGTCCTCCGCCAGCACCGAGCAGTGGATCTTCACGGGCGGCAGCTTGAGCTCGTTCACGATGTCCGTGTTCTTGATCTTGGCCGCCTCGTCCACGCTCTTGCCCTTCAGCCACTCGGTGGCCAGGCTCGAGGAGGCGATGGCGCTGCCGCACCCGAACGTCTTGAACTTCGCGTCCTCGATGACCCCCGTCTCGAGGTTCACCTTGATCTGGAGCTTCATGACGTCGCCGCACTCCGGCGCGCCTACGAGCCCCGTGCCCACCCCCGGCGTGTCCTTGGTGAAGGACCCGACGTTGCGCGGGTTGTTGTAGTGATCGACGACCTTGTCGCTATAGGCCATGGCCCCGCTCCCCCTTTTACTCGCCCTTCCACTGGATGGACTTCAGATCGACACCCTCTTTCGCCAGCTCGTAGAGCGGCGACATGTCGCGCAGGCGCTTGATGACCTCGATGGTGCGCTGCCCCACGTATTCCACCTCTTCCGCCGTCGTGAACCGGTGCAGGCTGAACCGGATCGACGAGTGCGCCAGCTCCGCGCTCGCGCCCAGCGCTCCGATGACGTAGGAGGGCTCCAGCGTGGAGGAGGTGCAGGCGGAGCCCGACGAGAGCGCCGTCTCCTTGTTCAGCCCCATCAGCACCGACTCGCCTTCGACGTAGGCGAAGGAGATGTTCAGGTTGCCGGCGAGCCGGCGGTCCGGCTTGCCGTTCAGGTACGCCTCGTCGACGCTCGACAGGATTATGTCCTGGAGCCGGTCGCGCAGCGTCGCGAGTCGCGCGTTTTCGCTCTCCATCTCCTGATCGCATAGCTCCGCCGCCTTGCCGAAGCCCACGATGAGCGGCACCGGCAGCGTGCCGGAGCGCATGCCGCGCTCGTGACCGCCGCCGTCCATGAGCGGCGCGATGCGCACGCGCGGCCCTTTGCGGCGGACGTACAACGCCCCCACGCCCTTCGGGCCGTACATCAGGTGCGCCGTGCAGGACAGCAGGTCGATGCCCATCTTCTCGACGTCGATGCGCACCTTGCCGAAGGCCTGAGTGGCGTCGGTGTGGAAGAGGATCCCCTTCTCCTTGGCGAGGCGGCCGATGGCGGCCACGTCCTGGATGACGCCGATCTCGTTGTTGGCGAACATCACGGAGATCAGGATCGTCTGGTCGGTGATCGCCTTGCGGATCTCCTCGATGTCGACGAGTCCGTCCGGCTGCACGGGCACGTACGTGACCTCGAATCCCTGCCGCTCGAGGCGCTTGCAGACGTCGAGGCCCGCGCGCTGCTCGATGGCCGTGGTGACGATGTGGTTGCCCCTCTCGCGGTACATCTCCGCCACGCCCTTGATGGCGAGGTTGATGGATTCCGTGCCGCCCGAGGTGAAGACGATCTCCTTGGGGTCACGCGCGCCCACCAGCTTGGCGATCTGCGCGCGCGCGGTGTCCACGCCACTCTCCGCCTCCCAGCCGAACGAGTGGTTCCGGCTGGCCGGGTGCCCGAACTTCTCGGTGAAGTACGGGATCATCGCCTCCACCACTCTCGGGTCCACCGGCGTGGTCGACTGCGCATCCATGAAGATCGGAAACTTCAACGCCATTGGCTCGCTCTCCCCTTCGTCGCGCTCATCACGCGCGAATCGACAGCAACGCGGGAACGTCTTCGCTCGCCAGCTCCGCCAGGCTCATGGTGTCGAGGACATTGGTGATGGCGGCCTGGATCCGCTGCACGGGACGGCGCAGCGTGCACCGCTCCATCTGCTTGCAGGACGTGTCCTCCAGGCAGCTCACGATGTTGATCGGACCTTCGAGCGCCCGGATCACCTCGCCCACCGTGATGTCGTCCGGCCGCCGGGACAGCGCATAGCCGCCCTTGGGACCGTTCTGGCTCACGATGAGACCCTTCTTGGCGAGGCGCTGGAGTATCTTGGCCATGATCTCCGGCGGAATGCTCGACTCCTCCGCGATTCGCTTGGCGCTGACCGACCCGAGGTCGTCGTGGACGGCGATATAATGGATCGCCATCAACCCGTAGTCGGCGCGCTTGGTAAAGCGGAGCATTTTTCCCCCTTTGTCCTCGTCTCGCCCGCTCAGTATATACCCGACATTTTTAGTCGGCGACCGAATCAGTCGGAGTCTACCGTCGCCTCCCGGCGAGGTCAACTGGAAGGATGTCGATGACCGATAGCAGGACACACCACAGCGAATTCGACTCCGATCTCCACCGCACGGCAGTCGCCCAGCTGGATCGGGTGGCGAGCAAGCTCAGGCTCGATCCCGACATCCACGAGAGGCTGCGCCACCCTCGCCGCGCCCTGGTGGTGTCGGTGCCGGTTCGGATGGACAGTGGAAAGACAGAAGTATTCACAGGTTACAGGGTCCACCATAATAATGTCCTTGGACCAACCAAAGGCGGCGTCCGTTACGACGCCGAAGTGAGCCTCGGGGAGGTCACGGCCCTGGCGATGCTCATGACCTGGAAGTGCGCGCTCATGGGCCTGCCCTACGGCGGGGCCAAGGGTGGCGTGCGGTGCAATCCACGAAAGATGTCCCCCCAGGAGCTTGAGGGCCTCACCCGTCGCTACACGGCCGAGATCATCTTGCTCATCGGCCCCGACCTCGACATCCCCGCACCCGACCTCGGCACCGACGAGCAGACCATGGCGTGGATGATGGACACGTACTCGATGACGCAGGGCAAGAGCGTACCCGGCGTGGTGACGGGCAAGCCGCTGATCGTCGGCGGCTCCAAGGGCCGGCGGGAGGCTACCGGCCGCGGCATCGTGTACGCCCTCTTCGAGGTGTCCCGGCATCTCGGGCAGGATCTGCGCGGACGCAAGGTGGTCGTGCAGGGCTTCGGCAACGTGGGGGCGGTGGCGGCGCGCCTGCTCTGGGGTGAGGGCTGCATCATCGCCGGCGTGAGCGACGTCAGGGGCGGCATCTGGAACCCCAAGGGACTGGACATGCGCCAGCTCGACGCGCACGTGGCCGAGAGCGGCACCGTGACCGGCTTCCCGGGCGCGGACGCCGTGTCGAACGCCGACATCATCACGCAGCCGTGCGACGTGC
The DNA here is from genome assembly GCA_964419375.1 of uncultured bacterium. Taxonomy (GTDB): domain Bacteria; phylum Methylomirabilota; class Methylomirabilia; order Rokubacteriales; family CSP1-6; genus JBBDXO01. The sequence continues at coordinate 534 of CAYQQT010000378.1, read as the reverse complement.
TCATCCCTGCCGCCGTGGGCTCGCAGATCCACTCCGGCAACGCGGAGCGCGTGAAGGCGTCGATCGTCGTGGAGGGCGCCAACGGCCCCACCACGCCGGAGGCCGATGTCACCCTGCGCGAGCGCGGCGTCACGGTCATTCCCGACATCCTCGCGAACGCGGGAGGCGTGGTGGTCTCCTACTTCGAGTGGGTGCAGGGACTGCAGCACTACTTCTGGGACGAGAGCGAGATCACCGCCCGCCTCCAGGAAGTCATGACCCGCGCCTTCGGCCGCGTGTGGGCCCTCGGCACCAAAGAATCAACCGACCTCAGAACCGCCGCCCTCATGGAGGGCATCAGCCGCGTGGCCGAAGCCCATCGAGTGCGAGGCCTTTACCCCTGACGAGGCCGCTACCCCTGACCACGCAACGGCTGAGCGCGCACTAAACCAGTCGACCTCGCGTCCGCTGAGCGCGCATTAAACCAGTCGGTCTCGCGTCGGGGCTTGGGGGGCCTATAGGGCCCCCCATGTCTTTCAAGGAACATGCAACACC
>CAYQQT010000377.1:0-4520 GCA_964419375.1 uncultured bacterium | reverse complement strand
CACCGCCCGCCACCCAGCGGCCGTCGCGCGCGATGCCGATGGGCACGACGGTGTGGCCGCGCTGCTCGAGGGCGGCGATGACGGAGGCGGCGGAGGCCAGCGACACCTCGTGCTCGCCGGAGCGGCCGCCGAAGATGACGCCCACGCGCAATTTCGGCATGGCGCGATTGTCTCAGATGGGGGGCCTCGACGGCCCCCCAATCCCCTTACGCTCGGCAGCGCGATCGACTTGCATGGGGGCCTCGACGGGCCCCCAAGCCCCCCGCCGCTCGGCAGCGCCCCGGCGAAGCCGTGGCGCTCCTCGATTACTGCGGCCTGCTACCTACCGGTCCGGGGGGAAGCGGCGGGCGGCATGGGCTCCGACTGCACGAAGCCGGTGGCGACCAGGCGAGGATCCTTCTGCACCACGCCGAAGAGCGTGATCTCGTCACCGCGCCGCAGCGTGCTGCGGGTGGCCTGGCTCAGGTTCGCGATGTTCACGGCGTGCGTGGCGCCGTCGCGGGTGCGCAGGACGATCGATGACCCTGAAAGCGATTGCACGCTCCCCCGCAGCCGCCACAGGGACTCCGAGGGCTGCGCGGGCGCGGCCGGGGCTGCCTCCGTGCGGGGAGAAGCGCCGACCGAGGTGGGGCTGGGGACGACGTCGCCTCCGGTAATCGCGGAGTCTCGAGCGCCCACTCGGGAGGCGACAACCTCGTGCGGTTGAAAACCTTCCACACCGAGCACCGAGATGCGATTGCCGGCGGTCACGTCACCCGGCGCCGAGCGGCGGGCATCCGTGACGTTGACGTACACGGCGCGGCCGTCGTCCGTGCGCACGACAATAAAGCGGTTGTTCTCCAGTGTCGCGGGCCATTCGAGGGTGCCTTCAACAGTACGGGGATCACCGGGCGCCGCCGCCGCCACCCCGTTCAACGACGCGAGCACGCCAATTGCAAAAATCCACCGTTTCATAGCCGCACCTCCTCAGGGCCCGTGTGCCGCAAGGCAGGTGCCAGCGACCGGCACTCGGGGATCGAGGAGCGCCCCGGCTTCGCCGGGGTGTTACCGAGCGTCGGGGGGCTTGGGGGGCCCTTCGAGGCCCCCCATTCGGTAAGCACGCCACTCCGCGAGGCGGCGGCCGAGGTCGGCTTCGAGGCCGCGGTCGGTGGGGCGATAGTATTGACGGCCGTGCAGCGCCTCGGGCAGGTGCTCCTGCTCCACGCGCGCGTCCGGCGCGTCGTGCGCGTACTGGTAGCCCTTGCCGTAGCCCAAATCCTTCATGAGCCCCGTAGGCGCGTTGCGGATATGCAGCGGCACGGGCTCCGCGGGACGCTCGCGCACGTCGTCCTGCGCCTCGTTGTGCGCGACGTAGGCGGCGTTCGACTTCGGCGCCAGCGCCAGGTAGAGCGTGGCCTGCGCGAGCGCGAGCTCGCCCTCGGGCGAGCCGAGGAACTGGAAGGCGTCCTTCGCGGCCAGCGTGAGGCCGAGGGCGGCGGGATCGGCGTTGCCGACGTCCTCGGAGGCGAAGCGCACCAGCCGCCGCGCCACGTAGAGCGGATCCTCCCCTGAATCGAGCATGCGGGTCATCCAGTACAGGGACGCGTCGGGGTCGGAGTCGCGCAGCGACTTGTGCAGGGCCGAGATGAGGTTGTAGTGCTCCTCGCCCGACTTGTCGTAGAGCAGCGTGCGCCGCTGCGAGGCCTCGCGCACGCTCGCCTCCGTGACGCCGCCCTCGGGCGCCAGCTGCACGGCGAGCTCGAGCACGTTGAGCGCCGTGCGCGCATCACCGTTGGCGACGCGGGCGATCTGGCGCAGGGCGCCGTCGGTGGCCGACACGCCGAGGGCGCCGAGTCCGCGCTCGCGATCGGTGAGCGCGCGCCGCATGATCGTCCACATGTCGTCCTCGCCCAGGCCGCGCAGGACGTACACGCGGCAGCGCGAGAGCAGGGCGCCGTTGACCTCGAACGACGGATTCTCCGTGGTGGCGCCGATGAGGACGATGGTGCCCTTCTCCACGTGGGGCAGGAACGCGTCCTGCTGCGCGCGGTTGAAGCGGTGGATCTCGTCCACGAAGAGGATCGTGCGCAGGCGCCCGCGCCGGCGCTCGGCGTCCGCCTCCGCGACCACCTGGCGGATCTCCTTCACGCCCGACAGCACCGCCGAGAAGGCCACGAAGCGGGCGCCCGCCACGTGCGCCATGAGCGAGGCGAGCGTGGTCTTGCCCGAGCCGGGCGGCCCCCACAGGATCATGGAGTGCAGTTCGCCGCGCTCGATGGCCGTGCGCAGGACGCGCCCCGGTCCGAGCAGGTGATCCTGGCCGACCACGTCGTCGAGCGATCGCGGCCGCATGCGATCGGCCAGCGGCCCCGTCAGCGCCGGCTCCTCGCCGCGCGCGGGCTCGGGCTGGTCGAAGAGATCCACCGTGCCCCTCAGCCGGAGCGCGTGGCGAGCCACGCGGGCAGCGCGGCCAGGTCCGACAGCGCGGCCACCGGCGTCACGCCCCAGCGGGCCAGGTCCGCATTCTTCGCGCGATAGGCGATGAACGGCACGCCCGCCTTGGCGGCCGCGAGGCCGTCCACCCAGGAGTCGCCGACCATATAGGAGGCACCGTGGCCGGCGGGCGCGAGGCCGAAGTGCTCCGCGATGACGCGCCAGCCGTCGGGATCCGGCTTGAGCGCGCGCATCTCGTCGCGCGTCACGATGAGGTCGAAGCCGGGCGCGAGGTCGAACGGCTCCAGCGCCAGCAGCGTGATCTCGCGCGCGTTGTTGGTCCAGATGGCGGTGCGGAAGCCCGCGCGCCGGGCACCCGCGATGGCCTCGCGCGCGCCGGGATCCAGCGAGGCGCCCGCGAGGGCCCGCCGCTCGTGATTGAGGGCGATCGCCCACACCGGCTTCTCGATCTCCGGCGCGTGCGCGGCGCACCAGTCGATCAGCTCCCCCACGCGGTAGCGGTCCTCGCGGGCGGGCAGGGGGCCGCAGGCACGCTCGATGTAACCGCGGATGTCCAGCGCCATCGCGGCAAGGTCGAGGGGCGAGTGGACGAGGGTGTGATCGAGGTCAAATACGCACAAACGCACGCTGGAACCGTACCATAGCCGTGCTAGCATGGATCGTAATCATGAAGCGCCGATATCGATGCACCTCGGCCTTCGTTGCGTTGCTGCTCGCTTTCCTCGTCGTGTCCCCGTCGGCCTCCGCGCTCGAAGAACCGGAGCGGCTGTGGCTCGTGGGCGAGCGGGCGTACGCCGACAAGCTCTACGCGGTGTCGCGGCGCGCGCTCGAGCGCTTCGTGACGCAGTTCCCGGCGGACCCGCGCCTGCCCGCCGCCATTCTCATGCTCGGCAAGGTGCGGCTGGCGCTGGGAGACTTGCCGGCCGCGCTGGAAGCATTCCGTCGTGCGCAGACGCTGTCTCCTCCGCCCGGAGAGCCCCTCGAGGTCCGTTTCTGGGAGGCGGAGGCGCTCTTCCGGCTCAAGCGGTACCCGGAGGCGCGCGTCGCCTACGACGACGTCGTCCGCCAGAACGCCGCCTCGCCCTTCGCGGCCGACGCAGTCTATGGGTTGGCGTGGAGCGAGCTCGAGTCCAAGCGTCCCGAGCCGGCCGTGGCCGCCTTCCGCGATTTTCTCTCCGCCTGGCCCGAGCACACGCTGGTGCCCGCCGCCACGCTCCACGTGGCGCGCGCGCTCATCGAGCTCAAGCGCACCGGCGAGGCGCTGCCGCTGCTCGCCGGCTTCACCGCCAAGTACCCGAGCGCCCCGCAGCGGGCTGACGCGCAGTACCTGCTCGGCTGGCTCAAGGCGACCACCGGCGACGCCCGCGGCGGCCTCGCCGACCTGCGCGCCTTCGTCGCCGCCTATCCGTCGCACGACCAGGCGCCCGCCGCGCGCAAGCTCATCGCGCAGACGCTCGCCAGGCACGGGGATCGCGAAGAGCTGCTCGACTCCTACAAGGCGCTCATGGAGCAGGAGCCCGCCACGCCGGAAGGGTTCTACGAGGCGGCGGGCATCGCGGTGCGCCTGGCCCGTCGGCCCGACCAGGACGCGGCGTGGAAGAAGCTGCGCACACAGTTCCCCGAGCACGCGCTCACGCGCCGCCTCGCGCTCGACCTCGCCGCCGCCGCCTTCAAGCAGAAGAGCTGGAAGGATGCCGCCGCCTTCGCGCAGGTCGCCGCCGAGAGCAATGAGATATCGCTGAAGTCCGAAGGCTGGTTACTGACCGGCGAATCCGAGCTCAAGCTGAAACGCTTTGGACCCGCCGCCAAGGCCTTCGAGGCCGTGGGCGCCATCCCCGACGTGGAGGCGGACGTGCGCTTTCGCGCGCTCGCCGGCCTCGGCCTCGCCCGCGAGGAGCAGAAAGAATGGAAGGCCGCGCTCGCCGCCTACGACGCGGTGGTGAAGAAGAGTCCCGATCCGACGCTGCGTGACTGGGCCCGACAGCGCGTGACCGAGGTGAAGGCGCGCGCCGCGGCCCCGCCGCCACCGAAGGCCAGGCCGGGGACTGGCTCGTGATCGCGCGTGGCCTCGGCCTGCTCGCGCTGTG
>CAYQQT010000376.1:0-4521 GCA_964419375.1 uncultured bacterium | reverse complement strand
CGAGGCCATCCACCGCGCGCACGGCGCCGTAGACCCGCGTGCAGCCCCGCAGCTCTACTACCGTTTTCATTGAAATGCGGGGGCCCCGAAATGGCCCCCGCACTCCCCCCGTCCGCGAACGTCCGGTGTGTTGATTCCCCCCAGCCGGCGGACGACCGGTGGCGTTGTCATCAGTGCTGGAGGAACACGCGGCCGAGGTCCAGGTAGCGGTCGGCGAGCCAGACGACGACGAAGGTGGCGACGATGAACAGTGACGAGAGCGCCGCGATGGTGGGGTCCGTGTAGTTCACGACGTAGGTGAACATCGCCACGGGCAGGATCTCGGTGAGGCGATTCGAGATGAAGAGCGACACGACGAACTCGTTGAGCGACACCACGACGGCGAAAAGGAGCCCGGCGAAGAGGCCGGGCCGCAGCAGAGGCAGCGTGACGCGCCGAAACGTGCGCCACGGCGTGGCGCCGAGGCTCGCCGCCGCGCGCTCGAGGGTGGGGTCGAGGTTGCGGACGCTCACCCACACGGAGCGCACGACGAACGGCAGCACCAGCGCCACGTGGGCCGCGATGAGGATGCTGCGGCTGCGAAGCAGGCCGAGGGAGGCGGCGAGGATCAGGAAGCCGAGCCCGGCCGCGACGCCCGGCACGACGAGGGGTGACAGCAGCACGGCCGCCCACACGCTGCGCCCTCGCAGCCGCCCGCGCTCGAGCGCCAGCGCCGCCAGCGTGCCCACGGGCAAGGCCAGAGCCACCGCCGCGCCCGTCACGAGCAGGCTGTTCACCGCCGCCCGCTGGAACTGGGGATAGGTGATGACGTTCTCGTACCACCGCAACGACAACCCTGCGGGCGGGAAGGACAGGATGGCCGTCGGGTTGAAGGACACGGCGATCACGACCACGGTGGGCAGGGTCATGAAGGCCATAAGGGCCGCCACCGCCAGGCGCAGGATCACGCCGCGCGGCCCCCCGACAGACGGCTCACCGTCACCAGCAGGGCCAGGGTCAGCGCCAGCGCGAGCATGGCGAAGGCCGCGGCGCCCGGCCAGTTGAAGGAGTCCAGCCCGAGGTCCTTCACGACGTTGGCGATCATCTTCACCTTGCCGCCGCCCAGCAGCTCGGGCGTGGGGAAGGCGGAGAGCGTCCACGCGAACACGATGAGCCCGCCCGACACGATACCGGGCATGGACAGCGGCAGCGTCACGCGCCGAAACACCCGGATGGGGCGCGCGCCCAGGCTCGCCGCCGCGCGCTCGTACGCGGGGTCGATGTGGCTGAGGGCGGCGGCGAGGATCAGGATCATGGTGGGCATGGAGAAGTGGACGAGCCCCACGAGGACGCCGCGCTCGGTGAAGAGCATCGGCACCGGCCAGCTCACCACGGTATTGCCGAGCACGAGCACCCAGGCGTAGGTGCGCACGATGGCGCCCGTGAAGAAGGGCGCGATGGTGAGGATGAGCAGCGTGGACCGGAGGCGGCGCGACGGCGTGCGCGCCAGCACGTACGCCACCGGGTAGGCGCCCACGAGCGTGAGCGCCGTGGTGAGCGCGCTCAGGATCACCGTGTCCCGCACCGCGTCGAGGTACTGGGGGGCCAGCACGCCACGGAAGTTGGCGAGCGTGAGGCCCCCCGTCTGCAGCGACCCGGGAACGAACTCGAGCAGGCTCCACCGGAAGAGCGAGGCGAGCGCCGCCGCGAAGACGGCCAGCACCACGACGGCCGGCAGCAGCAGGAGCTTCACTTCTTGACGATGTTCGCCGTGAACCACTCCCGCCAGCCGGGCAGGTTCTTCGCGCGCACCTCGTCGTCCATGATGTAGCCGCGCTGCTTCCACTCCGCCGTGGTGAGGAAGATGCCGGGCTGGCCCTTGAGGTTGGCGGGCACGGTCGCGCCCAGGTTGACGGGGCTCGCACGGAGCGCCTTGACCAGCTCCGTCTGGATCTCCTTCGACAGCGCGAGGTTGATGAACTGGTGCGCGGCGTCCGACTTCTTGGTGCCCGCCATGACGGCCACAGTGTCGATGCCGACCACGCCCGGGTAGTCCGTCGGCTGCACGAGCTTGACGGCGATGCCCTGCTCCTGAAGGTGGTAGGCGTTGACGGAGAGCATCACCTGCACCGGCCCCTGCCCCGTCTTCATGAGGTCCTGGCTCTGCGCGTCGGTAGAGTAGAAGGCGGCCACCGACTCCTTGAGCTGCTTGAGCCTGGCCTCACCCTTCTGCCAGTTCACCTCGTTGCCACCCTCCATCAGGGCCGCGATGGTGATGATGTGCGAGGGGTCGAAGTCCGGCAGCGCGATCTTGCCCTTGAGCGACGGCTTCCACAGATCAGACCACTTCGTGATGTCCTCTTTCACGAGGTCGGGCCGGTAGACGATCGTGTAGACGTAGGCCCAGGTGCCCACGTGGAAGTCGCTGCGGAAGGCCTCCTTGGCGATCTCCTTCGTGTTGGGGAGCTTCGCCATGTCGAGCTTCTCGTAGAGCCCATCGGAGATGTACAGGCGCGCCACGTGCGTGGTGGTGAAGTTCAGGTCCACGAGCGGATTGCCCTTGGCCACCCGCGCCTTGGCGAGGCGGTCGATGGTGCCGCCCACCTCGTACTCGACGGGGATGCCGGTCTTGGCGGTGAAGGCCTTGCCGATCACGTTCTCGACCGTGTTCTTCCAGTTGCCGCCCCAGACGCTCACGACGAGCGTGTTCTGGGCCCGCGCGTGCGGGGCGAGGAGCGGCAGCGTGAGCAGCGCGACGAGGACCGCGACGACGAGGCGTGAGCGCATGACATTCCTCCTGATGAAAGTGTGGCCAGTCTCAAAGGCACGTGCACTGTGCTTGACCGTGACGCGCGCTGTCAAGACGGGTCCCGCCCGCGGATTATTGTGGGGTGGCGGTGAGGCGGCCGTCGACCTCCGGCTTGATGGTGCCTCGGGCCTGGATGGCGTCGAGGACGACGTCGGAGAGCTGGGGGCCGCTCGTCTCGTTCACCAGGCGCTTCGTCTGCTTGAAGGCGGTGAAGCCGTCGCCGCCGCGCACGAGGTAGTCGATGGTGGCCACGGTGTACAGCCGGTCCGGATCGAGGGGCGCCCCGCCCGCCGTCACCTGCCGCACGCGCTGGCCGGGCGGGCGCGCGGGATCGTAGACGACGCGGAGGCCGGAGACCTGCAGGAAGCCGCCCGCCTCCCGCTCGATGTTGGCCAGCCCTTCTTCGAGGGCGTCGCGGAGCTGCCGCCCGCGCATCTCGACCGTCACCACGACGTTGGTGAACGGCAGGAGGGCGTTGATGTCGCGCTTGCGCAGCGGCCCGGGCGGAATGATGCGGTCGGTACGGATGCCACCGCCGTTGATGAGCGCCACATCGGCGCGCGCGCGCGCGCGCATCGCGTCGGTGATGAAATTGGCGAGGTTGGTCTCCTGCGTGCGCAGCGGCGTCCGCCGCGCCTCCAGGCCCACCGCGGAGCTGCCGATCACGATGTCGAGCTCGCGGCTCAGCCGCTGCGCGTAGCGCTGCACCAGCGACGCCACCTCCGCATCCGGCGCTACGCGTGCCGACACCTCGTGGAACGTCCATGACCGCTCCACGAGGCGGCCGCCGGCATCGAGCCAGACGTCGACCTGCACGAGATACCGCGCGTCCCCGCCCGCCTTCACGAGGAGCGTCCGCCCCTCTTCCGCCACCAGCGGCTCGTGCTCGTGACCGCCGAGGATCACGTCCACCTCCATTCCGGGCGCCGCCGCCAGCGTGCGGTCGGCCATCATGTCCTGGTGCGTGACGGCGACCACGAGCTGCGCGCCCGCCGCGCGCAGGCGCCCACTCGTCTCGAGCGCCACCGCCACCGGGCGCCGGAACTCCACGGTGTCACCGGGGCTGGACGAGGTCTGCGTCTCCGTCATCGTGAGGCCGAAGAGACCGACCCGCACTCCGCCCGCGGTGACGAGCATGTCCGCGCGCGCCCCCCCGAAAGGCTGCCCGGTGGCGCGGTCGAACACGTTGGCGGACAGCCACGCGAACTTCGACTCGCTCATGCGCTGGCGGAGGATGGCAGGGCCGAAGTCGAACTCGTGGTTGCCGAAGGTGGCCACGTCGAGCCCGATCGCATTGAGGGCGGCGATCATCTGCTCGCCCTTGAGGTACGTCGACATCACGGAGGGCGAGATGGCGTCGCCGCCGTGCGTGAAGAGGGCGTGGGGCTGCCCGCCGCCGATACGCTTGACGAGGGTGGCCAGGCGCGCCATCCCGCCCTGGCGGCCGCCGTCCACCGCCTCCAGCTCGTACGCATCGTTGATGTGCAAGAAGGTGACGCGCGCCTCGCGCTCCGGCACGCGCAACGTCGCGGGGCCGGCGCACGCCGACCAGGCGAGGACGCAGACGAGAGCGACGAGCAGCCGCGAGCCGTGGCGCTCGATTGATTGGATGGGGGGCCGCGACGGGCCCAAGCCCCGACGCTCGTCGCGCCCCGGCACAGCCGTGGCGCTCCTCGAGCATGCGCTCGGTCATCGGTAGAGCGCTTCGACGAAGGCGAAGGTGCGCGTGGGGG
>CAYQQT010000375.1:0-4524 GCA_964419375.1 uncultured bacterium | reverse complement strand
GCCCCCCATCCAATCAATCGAGCGCCACGGCTTTGCCGGGGTGCGACGAGCGTCGGGGGGCTTGGGGGGCCCGTCGCGGCCCCCCATCCAATCAATCGAGCGCCACGGGTTCCCCGGGGCGCGACGAGCGTTGGGGGGTGTGGGGGGCCATGTCGGGGCCCCCCACGTGATCGGATGAACGCAGAGGCTTTCGTCAATCGCGAGCTGTCGTGGCTGGAATTCAATCGGCGCGTCCTCGACGAGGCGCGGGACCCCGGCGTGCCGCTGCTGGAGCGGGTGAAGTTCCTCGCCATCTTCACCTCGAATCTCGACGAGTTCTTCATGGTGCGCGTGGCCGCCCTCAAGCGCCACATCCACGCGGGCGACGAGACGGCGGCGGGGCTGGACGGGCAGACGCGCACGGAGACGATGACGGCCGTGGCCGCGCACGTGCACGCGCTGGTAGACGAGCAGCACCGCTGCTTCCTCGAGGACATCCTGCCCTTGCTCGGCCACGAGGGCATCCTGCTCCTGCGCGCCAAGGACCTCAGCGACGAGCAGCGCCGCTTCCTCGACGACTACTTCCGAACGACGCTCATGCCCGTGCTCACGCCGCTCGCCGTGGACAGCAGCCATCCCTTTCCGTACCTGGGGAACCGCTCGCTCTGCATCGTGACCTCCGTGCGGCCGTCGGCGCCCTCGACGCTGCCGTACAGCGCGCTGTCGGTGCTGCACATCCCCGGCCCCGTGCTGCCGCGCTTCGTGGCGCTGCCGGACGCGCCCGGCCGCCACGCCTTCATGCTGCTCGAGGACGTGATCCGTCTCCACCTGCCCAAGGTCTACAGCGGCTACGACGTGCTGTCGAGCCACGCCATCCGCGTCACCCGTGACGCGGACCTGCAGCCCCGCGACGATGGGGACGACCTCCTCGCCAGCATCGAGGAGAGCCTGCGCGACCGGCGCCTGGGCACCGCGGTGCGGCTGCAGTACGACGCCGACCTCGCGCCGGACATCCTGGCCACGCTGCTCGACGAGCTGGAGCTGCAGCCGGACGATCTCTACGAAGGCGAAGGCTTCACGGCCTTCTCGGACCTCTTCCAGCTCTACGCGGCGGTGGACGTCCCGCGCTTGAAAGACAAGCCGTGGCCGCCGCATCCCGTACGCGCCTTCGACAGCACGCACGACGTGTGGACCGCCATCCGCGCGGGCGACGTACTGGTGCACCACCCGTACCACACCTTCGACGCCGTCACGCGCTTCGTGCGCGAGGCCGCCGTCGATCCCAAGGTACTCGCCATCAAGATGACGCTCTACCGCGTGAGCCCCACCTCGCCCATCGCCCAGGCGCTGCGCACGGCGGTGGAGAACGGCAAGGAGGTGGCGGTGGTGGTGGAGCTGCAGGCGCGCTTCGACGAGGAGGCGAACATCCAGTGGGCGCGCGCGCTGGAAGAGGTGGGCGCCCACGTCGTGTACGGCCTCGTCGGCTTCAAGACCCACTGCAAGGCGTGCCTGGTGGTGCGTCAGGACTCCGACGGCATCCGCCGGTATTGCCACCTGTCCACCGGCAACTACAACACGCGCACGGGCGGGCTCTACAGCGACGTGGGGCTCTTCACGAGCCGCCCCGCCTTCGGCGAGGACGTCTCGGAGCTGTTCAACCTGCTCACCGGCTACACGCGCCCGCAGGGCTTTCACCACCTCATGCTGGCGCCCACGAGCCTGCGCGAGCAGCTCATCGAGCGCATTCGCCGCGAGGCCGGCCACGCGCGCCAAGGGCGGCCCGCGCGCCTCATCGCCAAGATGAACGGCCTCGTGGACCGCCGCGTCATCGAGGAGCTGTATGCGGCGAGCGAGGCCGGCGTCAGCATCCAGCTCATCGTGCGCGGCATCTGCTGCCTGCGTCCCGGCGTGGCGGGGCTGTCGGAGAACATCTCGGTGGTCTCGATCATCGATCGCTACCTGGAGCACGCGCGCATCTTCTATTTCGACAACGCGGGCGAGAGCGAATACCTGCTCGCCTCCGGGGACTGGATGCCCCGCAACTTCGATCGCCGCGTGGAGATCGCCTTCCCCGTGCTCGATCCCGCGCTCCAGGAGCAGGTGCGCGAGATCCTCGACCTTCAGCTCGCCGACAACGTCAAGGCACGGCGAATCCTGCCGGACGGGCGCTCCGAGCGCATCGTGCCCGGAGCGGGCGAGCCGCTGCTGCGCTCGCAGGAGCGGCTTTACGAGGTGACGGGGGCGCCCCTGCGCCTCGGCTGAGGCCGGGCGTTCAGAGCTCCGCGAGCGCGCGCAGGATGCGGGGCCGGATGTACCACACCAGTCGCCCGCCGTCGTGCGGCGCGCCCGCCACGTCGACCATCGCGGCGCCGCCCTTGCGAAACTCCAGGCGCTCCTGCTCGCCCCCGCCGAGCAGCCGCGCCAGCAATGCGGACATGTGCGGCTCGTGGCCCACCGCCGCCACCACGGCGTCGCCGGAGTAGCCGGTGAACGCATCGAGCTGCTCGTCGATGTTGCCGTGAGCAAAGGCGGGCTCGACGGTGACCTCGACCTTGCCCCAGGCGGCGGCGGCGATCTCGGCGGTCTGCAGCGCGCGCGGCAGCGGGCTCGACAGCAGCGCCTGCGGGCACCGCACGATGGCGGCGAGGCCGCGCGCCGCCGTGCGGAAGCGCTTCTCGCCCTTCGGCGTCAGCGGCCGCTCGTCGTCCGTGAAGCCCGGCGTGCCGTGCGGCACCGCGATGGCGTGTCGGATCAAGAGAATCTTCATACGCTCAGCTTGTCACGGTCCGCAACCCGCCTTCAGCCTTATCCGCCGAGGTAATGTTGGCGGACCTCTGGATCGTCGAGGAGGTCTTGGCCCGTGCCTTCGAAACGGTTGCGGCCAGGAAGACCCTCGCCGTCTCCCACCGCGCCTTCGTCCTGGAGCTGGGCGTCATCACGTAGATAGGCGCCCATCTCGAGGTTTTCCTGCTCGCTCATCGCCGGAAAGTTGCAGCGCCCCTGCGGTACGTAACCGATGCCGGTGCGCAACACCTCGGTGGGCGGCCGCCCCGTGACGTCCTTGCCGGCGAAGACGATGCTCCCCGCGTGCGGCCGCACCATCCCGAACACCGTCCGCAACAGCGTCGACTTGCCGGCGCCGTTGGCGCCGATGATGGACACGATGTGTCCCCGCTGCACGCGCAGCGAGACGCCGCGCAGCACCTCGACCTCCGCGTACCCCGCGCGCACGTCGGTGAGCGCGAGCAGCGCGTCGTCAGCGGCCAAAGTAGGCCTCGATGACGTCCGGGTTGCGGCGGATCGCCTCCGGCGTCCTCTCGGCGATCTTCTGCCCGTGGTCGAGGACGACGATGCGCTGGGAGATGTCCATGACCAGCCGGCGCAGTCTGCTCCCGCCGCCACGCCACGGCCGCTACGGGCGTTTATGTTGGCTATGCCCCCGCGCACGGTCAAACCGGAGAAGATCTTCGCCCGCAACACGCTGGACCTGGGGTAGCGCGTCACCAGTCGGATACGCCTTGCGGACTCCGACCCGCTCGGCTACGTTCAGGGCGCACGAACAAAAGGGAGCGTTGTCAGCATGGCTATCGCCATTCGGTCGAACAGCCAGATCTCCTATCCCATCCTGTCCGCAGGTGCCTTCACGGCGACGCTCGCCGTCCGTGAAACCGGTCCGGCCGGCGTCCCGAAGCCGCGACTTCTCGACCGGGTCCGCGAGGCCATCCGCGCCAGACACTACAGCCGTCGCACCGAGAAGGCGTACGTCCATTGGATCAAGCGGTACATCTTCTTCCACGGCAAGCGCCACCCGGCTGAGATGGGCGCCCCCGAGGTCACCGCGTTCCTGACCTCTCTCGCCGTTCACGACAAAGTCGCGGCCTCCACCCAGAACCAGGCCTTGAGCGCCTTGCTCTTCCTCTATCGCGAGGTGCTCGGCGTCGAGCTCCCGTGGCTCGACGACATCGTCCGGGCCAAGCGGCCCCAGCATCTGCCCGTCGTGCTCACGCGTGATGAGGTCCGTGCCGTCCTCCAGCAGCTCGATGGCGTGCCACGCCTCATGGCGCTGCTGCTGTACGGCGCGGGACTTCGCTTGCTGGAATGCTGTCATCTGCGCGTGAAGGACATCGACTTCGCGACGAACCAGATCGTCATCCGCGACGGCAAGGGGCGCAAGGATCGGGTGACGATGTTGCCGGCGGCGGTCAAGGCCGCGCTGATCGCTCACCTCGCGCGCGCGCGCGAGCAACACCAAGCCGACCTCCGCCACGGCGCCGGCTGGGTCGAGCTGCCCAACGCACTGACGCGCAAGTACCCGAACGCCGGCCGGGACTGGGGGGTGGCAATGGGTTTTCCCAGCCACGCGCTTCTACGTGGAGCGTCTCACCGGCCAGCGGCGCCGTCACCACCTCCATGAATCCGTTCTCCAGCGCGCGGTAAAGGATGCGGTCCGCGGCGCCGGGATTGCCAAGCAGGCCACATGCCACACCTTCCGTCATTCGTTTGCCACCCACCTGCTGGAAGAGAGCCACGACATCCGCACAGTGC
>CAYQQT010000374.1:0-4533 GCA_964419375.1 uncultured bacterium | reverse complement strand
CTACGGGGATCACGAGGCGCGACAAAAATGCCCAGATCCTAGGCGGCGAGGAGCTTGCGACTGCGACGTAGGCCGCCTACGTCGCAGGGAGCGAGCGAACGAGCCAACGACGGAGATGGGCGTTTTTGTCGCGCCTCGTGATCCCCGTAGGGGGGCAGCGCCCTGCTAGGGCTTGAGCACTGCGGCTGGTAGGGCTGATTCGACTGGTACTGGTGTGCCGGACCGTGACGAGATGCGATAGACGTCGCCGAGGGCGTGGAAGACCGTTTGCAGCGGAATTCCCGTTTCCCCGGTCGCGGTGTCGTATGGCAGCCAGCGGTTGGTGTCGATCCGTGCCCCGCCCTCCATCGCGCCGGACACGGTCATGTGAGCCGCCCGGGCGCCTTCGTCGGGCAGCAGCGCGGCCGAGACCTGCCGGATGGAGCCGTTGCCGCCGCCGCTGACGGAGCCGTCGACGACGGTGACGGTGCCGGTGGCGATCGACAGGGGCCACGGGCCGGACATGCCGGGCGCGCCATACACGAACGCGGGACGCGTGATCAGCACCGAATCGAGAACGGCGGCGCCGTCGGGCCAGTCGAGACGGCGCACGCGCACGTCGACCGACTCCGCACGAAAGCCGCTCGCCAGACGGAGATCGCCCACGGACGCCTGGCCGGAGAGGCGCACGCTCGTCGGCAGGTCGCGAGGCCCGTCGATGCGGACACGGCCGTCGAAGGCGAGAACGCCCGCCTCCGCTCCCGCCGTGGCAAACGCACGCCAGCCGGCGAGATCGAGCTGCGCGACGCGCACCAGCGCGTCCACGGCGCTGAAGTCGCGGGCGAGCACGCCGGTGACCGCCACGCGCCCCTGCCGGCCCACCGCCCCGCGGGCGTTGATGGTGAAGCCGACGTTCGCCGACGTCTCGCCGCCCTGCATGGCGACATCGACGTCGCTGAGGGTCATGGCGCCGCCGGGACGTGCCAACGTCAGCCACCCCTCGGTCACCTGCACCCGTCGCAGCACGATTTCCGGCGGGGGTGCCAGCCGTGCGAGCAGCGCGCGCAGCTCGGTGCCGGGCGAATCTTGTAGTAACACCGTCAGCGACGGACCGCCGAGCTCCAGGCGTGAGACGCGCCCCGTGGCGGCGCCGACGTCGAACCGGTCGAGCGCGATGAAGAGGCTGCGCGCGCGTAGCGGCGACACGAGCGGATCGGTGAAGCGCGCGACGATCTGGCCCAGGCGCGCCTGACCCGAGACGAGCACGCGCCCCTCGGAGAGCAGCACGTCGCCTTCGACGTCGCCGCGCCCCTGCTCGAGCAACACGCCGGCGGCGAGCGGGAAGTCGCGCAGCACGGCGGCCACGTCGAGCGCCCGCGCGCGCACGTGGACGGCGTAGCCGGCCGGCCCGTCCTGGGTCCGCACTGCCTGTCCGGTCAGCTGCACGGTCGTGCCGTACACGGCCATCTCGACCGCGAAGGCAATCTCTTCGTCGGGCCGCGGGACGGCGGCGAGCTGGTTCAGCCGCACGTCGATGTCTCTCACGACGAGCGGCGTACCCCTCTCCCCCGCGTCGTCCACGATCACCGTGCCGCCGGTGATCACGACTCCTTCCACACTGACGGGCGGAGTGAATCGACGCCCGCCGGCGACGTCCGGGATTCCGAATGGAAATCCTGCCGCGCCCAGCCGCACCCGGGGCGAGGTGACGTGCAGCTTGCGCAGCGTCACGCCGCCCGCCAGCAGCGTGGAGAGATCGGCGGTGGCCGTCACCTCGTCGGCCGAAAAGACGTCGCGCCCCTGCGCATCGCGGCCGCGCAGGTCGGTCATGGCGAGCTGCCCCGTGAAGGGGTTGTAACGCAGCACGCTGAACGTCAGGCCGCCCGGCACCGCCGCCGCCAGCCGTCGCTCGAGCGCCAGCGTGGCGCCGCCCGCGATCCCGAAGACGAAGGCGACGAGGCTGAGGATGCCGAGCAGGATCCTCACGGCGCCCGCCGTCCTTGCCTCATCGCGGCAGCCGGGACAGCGACATGGAGCGGTCCGTCAGGCGAAGCTCCAGCCGCCGGTCCCCCGGCGACGGCTGAAGACCGTTGACCAGCGCGAGGATAAGGACCAGCATCGCGTGTCTCATGGCGCTATGCTGAAGACAACTCAGCAAATGACGCGCCACCGACCCGCACGGTCAGGTGGCGCCTGCGGCTCTCTATTGCGGGCGGTACAGCCGCACGTCCAAACCGGGTGCTTTCATGCAAACTTGCGCGCGACTGTGCAGTGTCGTCTGGCTATTGCTACTCGCCGCATCGTTCGGGTGCGTCAAGGTCACGCCTCATTTCTCGCTGCCGCCGCTGTCGCTGGGGGAGCCCTCGTTCTTCCCCACGCTCGAAGCGTATGCGGTGGCGCCGATCGTGGGCGGCAACGCGGTCGAGTTCCTGCTCAACGGCGAGCAGATCTTTCCGAGCATGGTGGAGGCGATCAACTCGGCGCAGCGGACGATCACCTATGCCCAGTACTTCTACGAGGAGGGTCCGGTCGCCCGCGACATCGCCGATGCGCTCGCCGAGCGCTGCCGCAACGGTGTGGGCGTCAACGTCCTTCTCGACTCCTTCGGCGCTCTCGGTATCCCCGCGGAGTACGCCGACCTCATGAAGCGCTCCGGCTGTCACGTGGCGTACTTCCGGCCCATCACGCAGACGTTGTTCCGCAAGGCGAACAACCGCAACCACCGGCGCATCCTGGTCGTGGACGGCCGCGTGGGGTTCACGGGCGGCTCCGGCGTGAGCCGCAAGTGGATGGGCAACGGACGCGTGGAGCACCACTGGCGCGACACCGACGTGCGCATCGAGGGCCCCGTCGTCGAATACCTGCAGGGCGCGTTCGCCGAGAACTGGCTGGAGGCCACCGGCATGGTGCTGGGCGGGGAGGCCTACTTCCCGCGGCCGCTCGAGCCGCGCGGTCAGGTGCACGCGCAGATCGTCAAGAGCTCCCCGGCGGCGGGCAGCACCGGGATCTACACGACGTTCCTGCTCGCGGTGTCGGCGGCGCGGCGGTCCATCTACATCACCAATCCCTACTTCGTGCTCGACGACAAGATGTCGGAGGCGCTGCGACAGGCGGCGGGGCGCGGCGTGCGCGTGATGGTCCTGGTTCCCGGCGCCATCGATCACAACATCGTGCGGCAGGCGAGCCGCCGGGCGTTCGGCACGATGCTGCGCAGCGGCATCCAGATCTTCGAGTACGCCCCCGCCCTCCTGCACTCGAAGACGATGGTGATCGACGGCGTGTGGACGACCATCGGCAGCACGAACCTCGACAACCGCTCCTTCGCGATCAACGACGAGCTCAACCTCATCGCCTACAGCGCGCCCGTCGCCCAGCGCATGGAGCAGATCTTCATGGATGACGTGGCGCTGTCGCGGCCGGTCACCTTCAAGGATTGGAAGCGGCGGGGCGTGATGACCAAGCTGCTGGAGCTGCTGGCGCTGCCCGTGCGGGACCAGCTCTAAAGGGAAACGGGGCGTGGCCGGCCACGCCCCGTGGAACCAGGCACTCGTAACGGCTAGATACGGGTACGGCCGGGCAGCACCAGGCGGTACAGACCGAGCACGACGATCGCGCCCACGACGGCCATGATGAAACCGGCCGCATCACCCTCGCGGTAGAGACCGAGCATGCGGCCCAGCCAGCCACCCAGCATCGCGCCGACGATCCCGAGGATAGCCGTCAGGATGATCCCACCCGGATCGTTGCCGGGCATGATCAGCTTGGCGACCAGACCAACCACCAGTCCGAAGACGATCCACAGAAGAATGTCCATCGTTGGACTCCTTTCACCGGGTCACGTGGGAACCACGCGCCTCACACGATGGACGTTATTGCACACGAGGTGCCACTAAGACGATATGTAGAAATTACTCCTCGCGATTCTTCCAAGCGTCCAGCACGCGCGTGGCGCTGATGGCGGTGAGCCCGACGAGCGGCAGCGTCAGCACACCGGGAAGAAGGGCTTCGTTGAAGGGCAGCGTGACCGCCGCCTTGAACACTTCCACGCCCAGCAGGTTCGAAACCACAAAAAATGCGACCCAGAGCCACAAACGCATAAGCCCCCCTCAGTCCGGATTTCGCGAGCGGACCTCGACCTTACGACATGGACGCGCGCAGGCAAAGGGACAATTTATTCCGAGCCGATCGCGCAGAGGGTTGGCATGGTGTT
The DNA here is from genome assembly GCA_964419375.1 of uncultured bacterium. Lineage (GTDB taxonomy): Bacteria > Methylomirabilota > Methylomirabilia > Rokubacteriales > CSP1-6 > JBBDXO01. The sequence continues at coordinate 344 of CAYQQT010000374.1, read as the reverse complement.
CGCTACTGTTGCGACGCATGAGCCTTTGCGCATCGTGTGGCCTCCAGCTCTCCGGCGAAGCCGGGTTGTGCCCGCACCATCATTGCGTGTACGGCGATGATTGGGCGGTCGCCAACCGGATCATGTGCGACTTCTTCCATCGCAGGCAAGTGCCCCCGCGTCTGGCGCAGACCGAGCGCGACGACGATTTCTGGGTGCACACCGGAGAAGCAGCCTAGAGAGGTACCTCCGTCACGCGCCTCCGGCGCGCGTCATGATCGAGGAGCGCCACGGCTTCGCCGGGGCGCTGCCGAGCGTCGGGGGGGGGCTTGGGGGGCCCGTCGAGGCCCCCCATGTAATCAATC
>CAYQQT010000373.1:0-4537 GCA_964419375.1 uncultured bacterium | reverse complement strand
AGGGCCACCACGCGGCAGCGGCGCCGGGAGGCCACGAAGCGGGCGGGGCCGCCCAGCCCGGCGCAGAGATCGAGGACGCGCGAGCGCGCGGTGATACCGGCTAGGCGCGCGAGGGTGTCCACGACGGCAAGGCCGCCGTAGTGGTCCTGGTCGAAGGCAAACAGATCCTCGTCGGTGAGCGCCCCGTGCGCATGGCCGCGCCGGCGCCGCACGGCGTCCAGCACCTGCGCTTCGCTGATGGGATGGCGATCGTAGAAGTCGGTGACGGGCATCGGCGTTGAAGCGTCCGCGTACCTATGATAAAAGCAATTCGTCGCGACCACAGCCCCCGAGGAGAGCAGACCACCATGAGCACCCCGAGCAAAGCCGGCCTCGAGGATGTCGTCGTCTCGACATCGGACATTTGCTTCATCGATGGCCGCGAAGGACGGCTCGTGTACCGCGGTTTCGACGTCGATGACCTCGCGGCCCAGTCCAACTTCGAGGAAGTCGTCTACCTGCTGTGGCACGGCAGCCTGCCCACGAAAAAGGAGCTGGACACCTTCGTCAAGGCGCTGTCGGCCACCGCCAACCGCAAGCTGCCGCCCAAGCTCATCGCGCTGCTGCGCACGCTGCCGAAGAAGACCACGCCCATGGCAGTGCTGCGCACGGGCGTGTCGGCGCTGTCGGCCTTCGACCCCGACGCGGCCGACAATTCGCGGGAAGCGACGCTGCGCAAGGCGATCCGCCTCACCGCGCAGATGCCGACGCTGGTGGCGGCGTGGGAGCGCATGCGTCGTGGCAAGTCGGTGGTATCGCCCAACCCGAAGCTCAGCCTGGCGGCGAACTTCCTCTACATGATGAGCGGCAAGAAGCCGACGGAGCTGGCCACCAAGACCTTCGACGTCGCGCTCATCCTGCACGCCGATCACGAGTTCAACGCCTCCACCTTCGCGGCGCGGGTGACGGCGGCCACGCTCTCCGACCTGCACTCCGCCATCACCTCCGCCATCGGCGCCCTCAAGGGCCCGCTGCACGGCGGCGCCAACGAGCAGGTCATGCTGATGGTGGAGCAAGTCAAGGATCCCGCGAAGGCGGAGGCGTGGATCCGCCAGGCGCTCGCCGACAAGGCGCGCGTGATGGGCTTCGGCCACCGCGTCTACCGCGTGGAGGATCCGCGCGTCAAGCACCTGCGCCGTCTCGCCAGCGAGCTGGGGCAGCAGGTGGGCGACGACAGCAAGGTACGCATCCTCAACACGATCGCGCGGGTGGTGACCGAGGAGAAGCAGATCTATCCCAACGTCGATCTGTTCTCCGGCGCGGCGTATGCCGCGATGAATATCCCGACGGATCAGTTCACGCCGATTTTTGCCATCAGCCGGGTGGCGGGGTGGGTTGCGCACGTGCTCGAGCAGCATGGCAATAACCGCCTTATCCGACCGCGGGCGGAGTATACCGGGGCGAAGCGCGCCAAATACATTCCGCTCTCCCAGCGGTAGCGGCGGTCGCTGAAAAGGGCCCATCTGCGTCGTTGGCTCGCGATTCCCTCCCTGCGACGTAGGCGGCCTACGTCTCAGTCGGGAATCGCTCGCCGCCTAGCATCTGGACCCTTTTGAGCGACCGGGTACGGCAGCAGTGAATCCAGCCTTGAGCGCACTGCGCATCGGGATTGTTGGGGCCCGGTTCGCGGCTGATCTTCACGCGGTCAACTATCGGCCGCTTCGACCTTCACGTGCTGAGCTGACCGCCGTGTGCTCGCGGACCCGCGCTGAAGCGGAGAGGTTTGCGGGGCGTCATGCCATCGAGCGGGTGTTCACGGATTACCGCCAGCTTGTCGAGTGCGCGGAGGTCGATGTCGTCGACATCTGCTCGACCACGGATACGCACCATGAGATCGCGATGGCGGCGGCGCGGGCGGGGAAGCATGTGATCGTGGAGAAGCCGCTCACGGGGTGGTTCGGGGATGGCGGCGAGGCGCGGGAGCGGATGCTGGAGGGCGCGCTGCGCCATGCCGACGCGGTGCTGGAGGCGGTGAGTAAGGCGGGCGTGACGCTGTGCTACGCGGAAGACTTCGTGTACGCGCCGCCGCTGGCGAAGCTGCGGCGGCTCGTCGACGCCAGCGGGGGCGCCATCATCGAGCTGCGCGCCGAGGAGAGCCACTCGGGCTCGCACGCGGCATACGCGCGCCGGTGGGCCACGGCGGGAGGCGGCGCGCTCCTGCGCATGGGCTCGCACCCGGTGGGCGCGGTGCTGCATCTCAAGCACTATGAAGGCATGCGCCGCCACGGCCGGCCCATCCGCGCCCGCTCCGTCTTCGCCGACGTCGCGCAGCTGATGGCGCTGCCCACCGTCGCCGGTCAGCCGCGGTACATCACCTCGAAGGCGGAGGACGTGGAAGACTGGTCGGTGGCGGTCATCACGTTCGAGGACGGCACGAAGGCCACCGTGCACTCCAACGACACCACGCTCGGTGGCGTGCGCAACACCGTCACCGCCTATCTCACGAACGCCGTCATCCAGGCCAACATCAATCCCAACACCGCGGTGATCGCGTACGCGCCGGAGGCAGCCGTGTGGGGCGAGGAATACATCACGGAGAAGGTGGAGACGAAGGCGGGCTGGCAGTTCCCGAGTCCCGAGGAAGACTGGATGCGTGGCTATCCCCAGGAGTTGGAGGACTTCGTCGACGCCATCCGCGAGGGGCGCCCGCCGCTGTCGGGAGCATTGCTCGCGCGCGAGGTGGTGGAGGTGATCTACGCCGGCTATCTGTCGGCCGCGAGCGGTCGCCGGGTGGAGCTGTCGCGGGGATGATCGCCTTCACGAAAGGCCACGGCCTCGGCAACGACTACCTCGTGATGAACGAGGCGGACCTGCCGAGGCCGCTCACGGAGGCCGCCATCGTGCGCCTCTGCGACCGGAACTGGGGCATCGGCTCCGACGGCATCTTGTTGATGGTGCCGAGCGCGCGCGCGGATTTCGGCCTGCGCATCTTCAATCCCGACGCCAGCGAAGCGGAGAAGTCCGGCAACGGCCTGCGCATCTTCGCGAAGTACCTCTGGGACCACGGCCATGCCAAGGGACGCGAGCGCTTCACCGTGGACACCAAGGGGGGCGTGGTCGAATGCGTGTGCCTGCCCACGGACGGCCACGTCAACGCCGTCGTCGTCGAGATGGGCACCGCGACGTTCAGAGCGCCGGACATCCCGATGAACGGCCCCGATCGGGACGTCGTCGCGGTGCCGCTGCAGCTCGGCGACGGTACCACCGTGACCGCCACCGCGGTGTCGGTGGGCAACCCGCACTGCGTGGTCTTCGTCGACCGCCTCGAGGAGGCGGCGTGCCGACGGCTCGGCCCGCTCATCGAGCGGCATCCCGCTTTCCCGCAGCGTACCAACGTCCAGTTCGCGCGCACCGCGTCGAGGAGTACGGTCGACATCCTGATCTGGGAGCGCGGCGCCGGCTACACGCTGGCGTCGGGCTCGTCGTCCTGTGGCGCGGCGGCGGCCGCGGTGCGCAACGGGCTGTGCGATCACGGCCGGGTCACGGTGCGCATGCCCGGCGGCGAGCTCGCCGTCGACGTGCGGCCGGACTGGTCCCTGCGCCTGGAGGGACCGGTCGAAGAGGTCTACAGCGGCCGCCTCTCCGCCGAGTTCGTCGACGCCTACCTGAGGGCGTGACCGCCTTCCGCCGCCTCTGCGTGTTCGCCGGCTCGTCCGTGGGCGGGCGCCCGGAGTATGCGGACGCGGCGCGCGCGCTCGGAGCCGAGCTGGCACGGCGCGGCCTCGGCCTCGTGTACGGCGGCGGGTGCGTCGGCCTCATGGGCGTGCTCGCCGATGGCGCGCTCGCGGCGCACGGCGAGGTGATCGGCGTCATCCCGCGCCCGCTCGCCGCCCGCGAGATCGCGCATCGCGGTCTCACCGAGCTGCGCGTGGTGGAGAGCATGCACGAGCGCAAGGCGACCATGGCGGAGCTCGCGGACGGCTTCATCGCGCTGCCGGGAGGGTTGGGCACGTTCGAGGAGACCCTGGAGATCCTCACGTGGTCGCAGCTCGGGATCCATCGCAAGCCGGTGGGTGTGCTTAACGTCTGCGGGTACTACGACGGGCTTCTGAAGCTACTGGCGTCGGCGGTGCGCGAAGGATTCGTCAAGCGCGAGTACGTCGGCCTCCTGCTCTTCGCCGACACGCCTGCCGATCTGCTCGACCTCTTCGCGCGCTGGACGCCACCGGCCACACTCACCGTCTGGCTCGATCCCAGCCAAACCTAGAACTCGCCGCGGGCCGCACGGCTGCGTTCGGCGGGAGCGGGTTGGGCCTGGGGGTGCCGGCGACCACGTGGATGGTGGCCGATCCGACCGAGGGCGGCTGGGCTCCATCGACACGCCGACGTGCGCGCCGGGTGAGAGGGAAACGGGTCCCGGCACCCCCAGGCCCAACCCACTCCCGCCGAACGGCGGGCGCTGGAGAGTCGAGGAGCGCCACGGCATTGCCGGGGCGCTGCCGAGCGCTGGAGAGTCGAGGAGCGCCACGGCATTGCCGGGGCGCTGCCGAGCGCTGGA
>CAYQQT010000372.1:0-4548 GCA_964419375.1 uncultured bacterium | reverse complement strand
GCGGCACAGGCGCTCGACCCGCGCCCGGCCGACCTGCGCGCGCATCACGCCGCGCTGCACACGGCCGGTGATCTCTTCTGGTGGATCAGCCACGGCCGGCGCGCGATGCCCGCCTTCGCCGATCGCGTGGACGCGGATGGGCGCTGGGATCTCGTGAACTTCGTGCGGGCCCTCGGCGCCGCGGAGTCGGCGCGGACGCTGACGGACGCGGTGGAGCGGGAGCGGCCGCGCATCGCCGCCCCGGATTTCACCTTCACGGTGGGGCCGACCTCCGCGCGCGCGCTGCGGGAGTACCGCGGCCGGCGCGCCGTCCTCCTGGTGCTCTACACGCTGCCCGCCTCCGCCGCGCGCCTGGCCGAACTGGCCCAGCGCTATGATGTGATCGTGCCCCTCGGTGCCGAGATCATCGCCGTGCCCACCGACGCCGGCCCCGATGCCATCAAGCGGCTCGCCGGCGTGGCGCGCGCCGTCTTTCCCGTGGTCACCGGCGGCGCCGCCGAGATCGTCACGACCTACGGGCTCTTCGCGGATGCACCCCACGCGGAGTTCCTGGTCGACCGGCAGGGCTACCTGCGCGCGCAGGCAATAGGCGCGCTGAACACCGGGCGGCTGCTCTCGAATGTGCAGACGTTGAACGAGGAGAAAGTGGTGGCGCCCCCGCCCTCCGAGCACGTGCACTGATGCCGGTGTGGCGCGTGGTGGCGCTGCTCAACCTCGCCCTCGTCCTCGGCGTGGGCGCCGGATACCTCTGGTGGGGCCGCCAGGCGGCGGACCTCGCGCGGGAGCTCGCGCTGGCCCGGGCCGCCGCCTCCTCGGGCGAGCGCGAGTACAAGGCGCAGGGCGTGGTGCGGGCGGTGCTGCCCGAGATGAACCTCATCGTCATCACCCACGACGACATCCCGGGCTACATGCCCCCCATGACGATGGGCTTCCGCGCCGCCTCCCCGAAGATTCACGAGGGGGCCGCCATCGGAGACGCGGTACGATTTACCTTACGGGGCACGCCCCCGAACCTGGCCATCGTGGCCATCGAGAAGAGCGCGCCGTGAGGCGCGCGGGAGGATTGTCGTGACGTCCGTACTGGCCCTGATCGCCTCGGCCGCCCTCGCCGCCGCCCTCGCCGCGCCCGCGGCGGCCGCCACCCTGTTCATCACCAACACCAAGTCGGACTCGGTCTCGATCATCGACACCAACACCTTCGAGGTGGTGGGCACCATCCCGGTCGGGAAAGGCAAGCCCAACCGCATCGTGTTCCATCCCGACGGCAAGCTGGCGTGGGTGGTCTACGACAAGAGTCGTGACCTCGGCATGATCGACGCGGAGGCGCGCCGGCTCGTCAAGCGCGTGAAGATCGGCGGCAACCCGTACAACCTCGCCTTCACGCCGGACGGGCGCCACCTGCTCGTGCTCGACTGGTCCAGCGACACGAGCCAGGACGAGATCATCTTCTACGACCTCCAGGCGGAGAAGATCGACGGGCGCGTGGAGGTTTCCACGTGGCCCGCGCACGGCATCTTCTCGCGCGACGCCCGTCTGCTGTACGTCTCCGGCGAGACCGCGGGCGACGTCACGGTGATCGACGTCGCCAGGCGTGAGACCGTGGCGCGGGTGATCCACGGCGGCGGCGACGCCATGGGACTGGCGCTCACGGCGGACGGCAGCCTCCTCTACGCGGCGGCGGGCGAGAACAAGGAGATCGTGAAGATCGCCACCGCCACCAACAAGCAGGTGGGCGCCATCAAGGTGCCGGGCATCGTGCACGAATCCACGCTGACGCTCGACGGCAAGTTCCTGTACGTGACGCTGCGCAAGGCGAACAAGATCGTGGTCGTGCGCACCGCCGACGACAAGATCGTGGCCACCGTGCCCCAGAAGGCCTTTCCCGATCTCGTCACCATGGAGCCGAGCGGCCGCTACGCGCTGGTCACCAACCGCTACGCGGACGCGGTCACCGTCATCGACCTTGCCACCCACACGCAGGTGCGCTCCATCGCGGTGGGCAAGGCGCCGCACGGCATGGCGCTGAGGCCCAACGGCGCGAAGTGAGCGTGGCCCTGCCCCTCGCGCTCGTCTCCCCGGCGTGGGCCGATCACCCGGGCGTGGGCGTGTCGTCGCAGTCGTGGAGCCCGCTCACCTCCGCCCTCGTGTTCGGCGGGCTGGCGCTCCTGGCGGGGATGATCGTCGTCATCATCGTGGCGCTGCTCACGAAGCGGAGCTCCGGGCCCGAATGATCGCGCCCGCGCTGGCCCGGCCGCGCGGACTTCTGCTCGTCGCCTCGTCGTGCTTCCTCGCCCTCGCACTCACGGTGCTGTTCTTCGGCATCCTGCCCGCCGACGCCACCGCCCGCGACGCGTTGCTGGCCCTGGCCTCGCCGCCCATGGTGGCCGTCATGCGCGTGGTGAATGCCATGGGCGACTGGCGGGGGCTGGTGCCGGGCACGCTGCTGCTCTTCGTCATCTTCCCGCGCGCGCGGGACCGGTGGTGGATCTGGCTGGCGCTAATGATCGCGGCCCCTGTCGCCGAGGGCGCCGTGAAGTTCCTCGTGGGACGGCACCGTCCCGGCGAGCTCTCGATGGGATTTCCGAGCGGCCATGCCACGGCGGCCGCCGCGTTCTTCGGTGCCGTGATGTTCCTCGCGGGCTCGCTGCCGAATCCGGCGCGTACGTGGGTGCGGGTGGCGGCCGCCGCCGGCATCGTCCTCGTCGGGATGGCGCGCGTCATCCTGCGTGCCCACTGGCCCTCGGACGCCCTCGGCGGCATCGCGCTCGGCCTCGCCCTGGCCGCCGCCGCCTGCCTCATCGCGTCCAGGCCAGGGCGCTGAAAAACGCCCATCTCCGTCGTTGGCTCGTCGCTCGCTCCCTGCGACGTGGCAGGGCCACGCCTCAGTCGCGAGCTCCTCGCCGCCTAGGATCTGGGCATTTTTGAGCGCCCTGGCTACCGCTATTTCCTAACCCAGTCGCCGGCGTCGGCCTGAATCCAGGTACCGGCCGGTGCGCGCTCGCGATTGCGGCGGGCAAAGCTGGACTGCACGCGGGCCAGGTCTGAGGCGGGCATGTCGTTCTGGTCCACGATGGTCGAGAAGAGTTGGGTGCGGTCGTGATTCTCGGCCGCCAGCAGCGGTTCGAGATCCGTGGGGCACGCGCTCGCGGGCCGTGCGGCCACGAGCCCGTCCGCTCGCTCCCCGACGCACCCCGCCACCATCGCCGCCGCCAGCCGCGGATACCGGCTCTTGCGCGACTCCACCAGCGCCTGCACTTCAGGCGTGCGCGTGCGGATGTCGCGGCGCACCGGCTCGGCATGCGCGACGCCCGGCCCCACGAACGAGGTCCACGTCTGCGTGACCACGGAGTCCGCCCGCGCGTGCGAGCTGCGGAGTGCAGGCCCGAGCCTGCCGCTGCGTGGCGGAGGCCCCGCAGGAGCGGGCGTGCGCACCCGGTCCTCGATCGCGGAGGCCGCGCCGTCGATGGTGTCCTGGGGGAAGTTCACGTTGACGGTGACCGCAACGCAGCCGCCCAGGAGCAGCGCCGCGCTCGCCAGCAGGCAGGGACGGATCATGGCGACCATCCTTTCGCGAACGTCCGCGCAAGGACGTCCAGCGGCACGTGGTGAAGGTTGATGGCGTCGACGGGCCCCGGGAAGATCCCGAGGCGCTTTCGGCCCTTGAGCGCGACGTCGATGTGGCCGGTGGCGCCCGTGAGGCGCACGTCGGCGGCGAGCGAGTCGTAGCGGAAGATCTTGAGGTTCTCCAGCGTGCGGCGCAGCAGGCCGCTGCCGTCGACGTCGGTCGTGGACGAAGCGAGCAGGCGCTCGATGGCGTCGATCCCGATCTCTCCCCCGCCCGCCTCGCCATCGACGCGCCCGGCCAGGAAGAGGCCGTGCGCCGCCGTCTGCTGGATCGACATCACGTAGTCGACGCGTCCCGTGGCGCGCGCGATGGTCACTCCCGCCTCGCGCACGAAGGCGGCGAGATCGACGGAGTCTCCCACCACCCGTGCGGCGAAGCGCAGGGGCGCGTGCGTGGACGCTTCCAGGGTGCCCGCGCCGCGGCCGCCATAGTGCGTGTACCGCACGTCGGCCAGCACGAGCCGGCCGTCCGTCAACGTGGCCGGGCTCGAGATCTCGGCGGCGACGAAGCCATACCCCGCAGCGCGCTCCACGTGGACGCTGCCCGCCGCGCTCGCGGCGGGCGCCTGCCAGCGCACGGGCACCGCCGCCCGCACGTTCGTCAGCGTCACGGGCGCTCCCAGCATCACCGTCGCGCTCGCGAGGTCGGCCACGAGATCGCCGGCAAACGCACCGGGCTCGAGCAGGCCCGTGAGCCGGGCGCTGCCGGCGAGCGCGGGCTGAAACGGCAGCCAGGGCGTCAGGCGCCCGGCATCGGCGACGCGCGCGTCCACGGAGAGCGGCCACAGCGCGGAGCCGCGCGAGGCGCCGGTGATGACGGCGAGCGGCAGCCCCGCGCGCGTCACGCTCACGGTGGCGCCTGAGATGGAGGCGAGCCTGAGGCCCCGGGCGTCAGGCGCGACGCGGACAGAGGCCTTCACGGTC
>CAYQQT010000371.1:0-4551 GCA_964419375.1 uncultured bacterium | reverse complement strand
GTAGGCGGCGCGCAGGGTGGCCAGGTGCGCGACGCGTGCGGCCCGCTCGATGAGCCGCGTGTCGGCCACGGTGTCGGCGGCGCGCGCGAGCAGGTAGGCGAGGCCGATGGGCTCGCGGACGTCCCGCGGGAGGATGGCGAGCGACAGGGAGAAGCTGCGGCTCACGCGCCGCAGGAGGTCCCCCAGCAGCGCGTCGCGCACGGTCAGTCGAAGTCGAAGGGGCGCCGCGGCGGGTCGGGCGAGTCCTTGGCCTTCTTGAGCCCCTCCTGAAACTTGCGGTCGAGGACCTTGCCCTTCTGGGACTCGGCCTGCATCTGCTGGCGAAACCGCTCTTCGCGCTCGGCCGATTTCGAGCGCAGCGAGCCGAGGGCGGAGTCGAGGTCCTTGGCGGCGCCGGTCTTCGGCGGGGGCTCGTGCGCGACGACGACCTCGAGCTCGGGATCGATCGTGAGCCGCGCCTGGCAGCACGGGCACGACACGGTGATGGAGGCGTTCGGCATCGCCCGCTCACGCTAGCAGCGCCGCCGGCGACGGTCAAGCGCGCTCCCGGCGTGTGCCGCGCTCCCGGCGTGCTCCCGGCGTGTCGTGTCCCGGCGACTTCGGCTAGAATGCGGGCGTGGCCGAGCTGACCAACGACTTTTCCTGGTCCCGTAGCCGCGACAACACCTTCCAGGACTGCCGCCGCAAGTACTTCTACCAGTATTACGGGTCGTGGGGCGGGTGGGAGGCGGCGGCGCCGCCCGAGCTGCGGCGCATCTACATCCTCAAGCAGCTCGCCTCCCGCCACATGTGGGGGGGGCGCATCGTGCACGACGCCATCGAGATGGCGCTGCAGATCTTCCGCGACGGCCACGACGTGCCCGTGGAGCCCTTCATCCGGGACGCCATCGAGCGCATGCGCACGGAGTGGCGCTCCTCGAAGGCGGGCCGGTACCACGAGAGCCCGAAGACGCTCGCCCTCTTCGAGCACGAGTACGCGGTGGAGCTGAAGCCGGAGGCGTGGCAGGCGCTCAGCCGCAACGTGAGCACGTGCCTGCGCCACTTCTTCTCGCTGCCGCTCCTCGCCGCCATTCGCAAGACGCCGCCCGAGCACTGGTCGATCGAGCACTGGTCCAGGGTGCTCGACTTCGAGGGCACGCCGCTGTGGATCGCGCCGGACTTCGGCTTCTGGACCGGGGACGGCCGTCTCGCCTTGGTGGATTGGAAGACGGGCGGCGCCAACACGGATGCCACGTCCTTCCAGCTCGGCTGCTACGCGCTGTACGCCCAGGAGATGCTCGGTGTGAAGCCGGCGCAGGTGGACCTGTACGAGGCGAACCTCAGAGAGCCGAAGGTGACGCCGATCCGGTGGGACGACGAGCGGCTCGAGGCCATCCGCGGACAGCTCCGCCTCTCCATCCGCTCCATGAAGGCCTACCTCGCTGACCCCGCGGCCAATGTCGCGGTCATGACCGACTTCGAGCGCACCGAGGAGCTGCGCATCTGCCGCTGGTGCAACTTCCGCGCTATCTGCCGTCCTGAGCTGATTTAGTTGGATGGGGGGCCTCGAGGGGCCCCCCAAGCCCCCCAGACGCTCGGTAGCGCCCCGGCAAAGCCGTGGCGCTCCTCGATAATCCGACAGGCTCCGTCACCCGTTCGCCCGATCGCACTTCTTCGAAGTGCGGGCGGGACGAAGGGGGCCCACTTCGCCCCGCCCTCCGGAAGCCACCCCGACGCCACCCGCCGCGGCGCCCATCGCCGCTCGTGAATGATCCTCCGTTAGGCGATCACGCCCAGCCGCGTGGGGCTAGGCGTCCATCCGGGAAAGAGTGGTGTCGCCGCCGGCAGGTTGAGATGGGTTCGGGCGACTTCGGAGAAGAGGGTGCGGAAGTCGGTGGTGACGGCGAGGTCGCGGGCTTCGAAAAGCTGCTCGCGCTGTAATCCGGGCCAGCGGCCGTAAACTTTGCCGCCTTTCACTGTGCCGCCGAAGACGAGCATGGCGGTTCCGTGGCCGTGGTCGGTGCCGCGGTTGCCGTTTTCGAAGACGGTGCGTCCGAACTCGGACATCGTGAGGACCACCACGTCCGTCATGCGGTCGCCGAGGTCCTGGGCGAAGGCGGCGAGGGCAGCGCCGAACTCGCGCAGGCGGTTGCCGAGCTGGCCCTGCTCGCTGCCCTGCGCGACGTGAGTGTCCCAGCCTTCCATGTCGGTGAAGGCGATCTCCAGGCCCACGTCGGCGCGGATGAGCTGGGCGATCTGGCGCATCGCCTCGCCGAAGCGGCCGCGCGGGTAGACGGCGCCGTGGGCCGGCGGCAGGCCGGCGGCGTTGGCGGACTTCAGCAATTTGACGGCCTCGAACGTCTCGCGCCCGGTGCCGTGCAGCAGGTCGCGCACGCCTTGCTCGTAGAGCGATTCGAAGCCGCGTCGCTCGCCCGCCTGCTCCGCCGCGCGCACGTCGAAGCGATCGACCGACTGCATCGAGATGGCGCCCGCGTCACCGCGCAGGCTGCGAGGGAGCGCGGGCGCCAGGGCGACCGCGCGGAAAATCGAGCGGCTGCCGGGCAGCGCGCCCGCCGCCCGCCCCAGCCATCCGTCGGGTGTGCTCTTGACGCCGGGCGTGCCCGATTCCATGTAGTCCTGCGCGTCGAAATGTGAGCGCGTGGTGTCGGGCGAGCCGCATGCGTGGACGGCCGCCAGCGTGCGCGCCTGCCAGAGGGGCATCAGGGGCGCGAGGGAGGGATGGAGCGCGAAGAAGCCGTCGAGGTCCAGGGCGCGCTCGGCCTCGCCCCGGCGCGGCGCCTGCAGGGCGATGCCCGTGCGCGCGGTGTAGTAGCCGCGATCGCCGTGTGGCACCACCATGCTCAGCCCGTCCACGGCCCCGCGCTGGAAGACGGCCACGAGGACCTTGCGCCGGCCTTCGGCGGCGCCCGCCGCGCGCACCAGGAAGCGCGGCGCTGCCGCGGTGGCGATGAGCGCGCACGCGCCGGATTTGAGGAACACGCGTCGATGCATGATCAGCGCCTCTGAAATTCCGGCGAACCCAGGACGAGGGCCGCGAGCTTTTCGATGTCGGTGTCGGCGGGGCCGCGGTCGTCGGCGGTCTTCCGGATGATCTGGGCGTCGTCCAGATGTGCGGTGAGGACGGCGCGGGTGTCGGATGTCGCCTCGCCGTGCAGCAGTATGCCGAGCAGGCGCTCGAGGGCGGCGCCGGGCCGGGCGCGCTCCTCGGCGGTCACCAGGCCCGCCACCGCCGCGGTGACGCCGGGAAGGCGGCGCTGGGTGAGGGCGAGCGCGAAGTTCATTCGCGCGAGCAGGGCGCCCGCGTTCACCCACGCTTCCGCGCGATCCGGATAGCCCGTGGGCGGCTGGGCGTGGAACAGGGGCTCGCCGATCTCCGCCGTCGCGCGCGCGAGGGCGAAGGCACCGCGCGCATCGGTGGCGGCGCCCACGGCACGCACCGCGCTCGCCACGAACTCGGACGGCTTCTTGATCTTGGCGCGCCGCGCCTCGGGCGCCACGAACTCCGGCGAGGCGAAGATGGCGCGCAGCATGGCGCGCACGTCGCCGCCGGTGTCAACGTACACACCCGCCACCCGGTCGACCAGCGCCGGCGGCGGTGCGTCCCCCACGAAGCGGCGCACCAGCTTGCCGGCCACGAAGCGTGCGGTGGCAGGATGGCGGGCGAGGAGGTCGAGGACGCGCTCGCCGTCCTGCTCGCCGCCGCCCGCGGGGAGGCGGGTGCCGAGCACCGTCTTTTCCGCCGCGTCGTGGACGACGGGACGGAAGACGAAGCGCGCGTCCTGGCGCGGGCGGTCGATCGTCCACCCGGTGAACGCGCGCGCCACCTCCGTGACGTCCTTCTGCGTGTAGCCGCCCTCCACGCCGAGCGTGTGCAGCTCCATCAGCTCACGGGCGTAGTTCTCGTTGAGCCCCGCCTTCTCGCCCTTGTTGGGCCCGCCGCGCAGCGTGAAGTCCGCCCGCGTGCTCAGCCAGTTGTCCAGGTAGAAGAGCATGGCGGGGTGGCGTGCGGTGGCGCGGAGGAGGTCAGGGAACTTTCCGAGCGCGTGGGGGCGGATGACGTCGCGCTCGTACGAGGTCACGTACCAGCGCACCTGGCCCTTGTCGGCGAAGACGTTGAAGTGGTTGAACCAGAAATCGACCATGACCTCCTGGAGCTGCCGCTCGCTGTGGACCGCGCGCAGCAGGCGCGCGGCCTCCAGCTCCGCGGTGATGCGCGCGGGCCGCTTGTCGACCGGGTAGCGCTCGAGGAGCTCGCGCCGGGTCATCTCGCCGCCCGCCATCTTCTCGCGCATGTCCTTGTCCGGCCGCGCGTACTCGCGCTGCAGGTCGCCGATGGACTTGGACAGCGTGGGGAGCGCGGCGAGCTGGCGCTCCACGGCGTCGTCGGCGAGACGGCCGGGATCGAGCTGCTGCTCGAGCCACCGCGACAGGCCCACGGCGCGCACGCGCGCGATGTCGTCGGGGCGCGGACCGAACGTCACGCGGTTGAGGACGTGCACGACGCTCGCCTCGTCATCGGTGGGCGCGGACACGGCGGGCGCCGGGCGTGTG
>CAYQQT010000370.1:0-4564 GCA_964419375.1 uncultured bacterium | reverse complement strand
GCAGGCGCCCCGTGCGGTAGGCATCCACGAGGGCGGCGGCGGCCGCGCGCTGCGCGGGCTCCGTGTGACAGACGAGCAGCAGGTCGTGGCCCGCCGCCGCCGCGCGCACCGTCGCCTCGCCGATCGCGCACGTCTCGGAGACGGCGCCCATCTCCAGATCGTCGGAGACGATGACACCGCGATAGCCCACCTCGCCACGCAGGTACTCCTCCACGATGCGCGTGGAAAACGTCGCGGGCACGCGGGAGGGGTCGAGCTTGGGATAGACGGGATGCGACGTCATCACGCACTCCACGCCGGCTTCCATTGCGGCGAAGAAGGGCACGAGGTGCGTGGCGTGCATCTCGGCCCAGTCGGAGTCGATCGTCGGCAATCGCAGGTGGGCGTCGAGCGGCGAGTGTCCCTTGCCGGGAAAGTGCTTCACGCAGGCGGAGAGGCCGCCCTTGGCGTTGCCGGTGATGCGCGCGCGGCCGTAGCGGCTCACGACGTCGGGGTCCTTGCCGTAGGAGCGGATGCCGATGTTGGGGCTGTAGCGCTCGGTGAGCACGTCCAGGCACGGACCGAGGTTCAGATCCACGCCGAGCCGCCGCAGCTCGCGGGCCTCGATGAGGCCCTGCTTGTACGCGAACGTCTCTTCCCCGGCTGTGCCCGTGGCGAGGTTGTCGGGGAAGATCGTCACGCCGCCTCCAAGCATCACGATGCGTCCGCCTTCGTGATCCGTGGCTACGAGCAGGCGCCGGCCCAGCGCGGCTTCGAGCCCGTGCAGCAACGCGAGCAGGCCGTCGGGTGACTCGAAGTTGCGCCGGTACAGGATCAGACCGGCGGCGCGCGTATCGCGAAAAAGCTGGATGTCCTCGTCGCGCAGGGTGTGGCCGGGCACGCCGATCATCAGCCGCTCGCCGACGAGATCTTCGAGGTCGGGCACGCCCTGATTCTACGCTGCCACTTTCAGCACGCCGTCTTCTAGGTGATATGAGCCTATGGCACTCACATTGTAGAGACAGGCTGTGCCACGCTGCGCGCCAAGAACGACAAGCCCGTCACCAGGCAGACGCCTCTTTTTGGACACTCCTTCGGGCAAAATGCTGGAAAGACGGAGTAAACCTAAATCACCCAACTCTGGCATACCTGGTGCTCTGCATTCCCTTGCACAGGTACAGTCGCGCACCAGCGCGGCGGTCGATGCCAGGAGGACGTTATGGGTCATGCCTCGAACTTCGCAGCGCTTTTGCTGCTGTTCAGCGCCGTGGGGACCTCCCCCGCCATGGCGCAGACGCCCGTCGAGGGCTCGTACGAGCGGATGGATCTTGGCCACCAGAAGATCGCCCGCGCGCTCTTCGAAGCACAGATGCCGAACACGATTCCCGGCGGCGCCCCGCGGACCAAGCGCGGCGCGAGCGCGGTGAACCCGCTCACGCTGGACCAGATCTCCGCGCTGAAGGAGAACGGTCGTGCGTGGGGCTTCGTCTTCCAGACGATGCGCTCGCGCGGATTGCTGCAGGAGGACAACCTCGGCCAGGTCATGGCCAAGTACGAGCAACGAAGGGTATCCACGGGTGTGGTGGCCACCGTCACCCGGGCGTACCCCAAGACGCGTCCCGAGCACAGCTTCGCCGAGTGACCGGGAAGGAGACACTATGAAGGTCTTTGCAGCGGTAATGATCGTGAGCGCGGTGTGGCTGCTGCTGGCGTTTGCGCTCGCCGGCTGTGCCGGGCGCAAGGCGCCGGCCGCGCATGCGATGCCGCAGTCGTTCACGGGCGCAGGCGCGGCGCCGTGGATGTGGGAGCAGCACGGCACCGTCGTGAGCCTCCGCCAGAAGGTGGTCATGCCCCCCAGCCACCCGATCTCCCGGGTTGTGTCCCGGTCCTCTCATTAATTATTAGATGGGGGGCCTCGAAGGGCCCCCCAAGCCCCCCGAAGCCGCTCGGAAGCGCCCCGGCGGAAGCCGCGGCGCTCCTCGACACCGCTCGAAGTACGCCCCCAAAGCTGCGGCCTCCTCGATAGACGCTCCCAGGCGGTTACCGTCGAAGTCACCGGCATTGCCGGTGCATAGATGCAGGAGGCTGCCATGAATATCGTGACTATCGTGATTGCGGGACTGCTCGTAGCAGCGCCCCTCGCCACGTCGTACGCCGCCGATGACTCCAAGGTCAAGTCGGCCACGGACCGTGTCGAGACCGGCGCCAAGAAGATCGGGGACGGCCAGGTCGGTGAGGGCGTCAGGGAAACGGCCAAGGGCCTCGGCGCCACCGTCGTCGAGGGCGCCAAGTACACCGGCGAGAAGCTGAAGGAATCGGGCAAGGCCGCGGAGCCCCAGGCCAAGAGCGCCTGGAGCCACGTGACGGAGGGCGCCACCGCCTTCGGCCACAGCGTGAAGAACTTCTTCACGCGCTTGTTCAATTAGCGCGCTGACCCGCTCCTAGCGCACGCGGTCGGCAGGCTTCTCTCGAGCGACGAACTGGCCGACGGCGGCGAGGCCTATGCCGCAGATCGCCATTGCGAGCGTGATGAGCCCGCGGTCGACCAGACGGCCGAAGACTGCGGTGCCCACCGAGCCACCCACGAAGAAGGCGAGCGCGAAGAGCGAGAAGGACTTGCCACGTGCCGCCGGCACCAGCTCCGTCCCCCGCGTCTGTAGCGTGGAGTGCAGGGTGGCGAGGCCGAGACCGATGGCGGCGAGGCCGAGCGCGAAGAGCGGCCACGGCAGCGGCAGCGCGAGCAATCCGAAGCCGAACAGCTGAGCGAGCCCACCCCAGGAGGCCAGACGCCGCTCATCGAGGACGGCGGCCAGGCGCCCCAGGCCGAGGCCGCCCACGACCGTGCCCGCGCCGTAGCAGGCGATGAGCACGCCGACCTGCAGGTCGTTCCAGCCGAAGCGCTGGCTCGCGAGCACGCCCATGTAGGTGCTGCCGCCCCACAAGAGGAAACCCTCCACGAACGCCGCCACGTACACGCGCACCGCGCGGCCGATACGCAGGATGTCGGCGTAGCGGATCTTCGCGCCCGGCGCGGCCAGCGGCGCCTCCGGCGTGCCGCGCATGGCGGCCACGGTGACGAGCGTGAGCACCGCGTACGCGTAGAACAGAACGCGCCACGACACGAAGTGCGTCACCGTGCCCGCGATGGTGGCCGAGAGCGCCTGCGCCGCCGAGAAGACGGAGGCGAAGCGGCCCACGACCTTCTGCCGCTGGGCATAGTGCACGGTGTC
The DNA here is from genome assembly GCA_964419375.1 of uncultured bacterium. Lineage (GTDB taxonomy): Bacteria > Methylomirabilota > Methylomirabilia > Rokubacteriales > CSP1-6 > JBBDXO01. The sequence goes on along the minus strand of CAYQQT010000370.1, from coordinate 1,355 downwards.
GCCGATGTAGACGAAGGTGGTGGGGATGGTGGCGGCGGCGAACACGCCCGTCACCAGGCGCGCTCCCACGAAGCCCCACAGGTCTGCGGCGAGGCCGCTCGACAGCGTGCCGACCGCGAACAGAAGGGCGGTGGCGCGGATGAGCCGGATCCTCCCGTACCGGTCGGACAGCGGGCCGTACACGACCTGCATGAGCCCGTACGCCGCCGCGTACGCCGTCATGCTGAGACCGGCCTCGCCCGCGGTGGCGCTGAGCGAAGCGGCGATGGCGGGCAGGATGGCCGGCATCATCCGTACGTCGAGGGAGACCAGCCCCGCGAGGACGAACAGCCATGCGAGCGGCGTCACCGGTAGGCCAGCGCGGGCGTGCGCCGCCGCGTCCACCGGGCGAGATCGCGCTGCCAGCCGCGCTCGATCTCGCGCAGAGGGCGCCCGCGCTCCACCGCGTGGCGGATGGCGTCGGTGCCGAGCAGGATGTCGATGGGCAGCCGGCGCCGTTCGAACTCGTAGGGCGGCCGCCGCCATGCGAACGCGCGCGGCGCCAGCGCGCGGGCGGCGGCGATGAGGCCGAGGCCCGTGAGGAATGGCTTGAAGCGCGCGCGGTCGGTGACGTGCAATTGCACGCCGCCGCACGGCCGTCCCGCCCACTTGTGGAAGGTGGGCAGGAAGCGCACGGGACGGAAGCTCACGCCGGGCAGGCGGGCCGCCTCCAGCCGCTCCGCGTAGGCATGCGCGTCGAGATAGGGGGCGCCTACCCACTCGAAGGGCCGCGTGGTGCCGCGTCCCTCGGAGAGGTTCGTGCCTTCGATGAGGCAGCCCCCGGGGTAGACGCGCGCGGTGTCCGGGGTGGGCATGTTGGGCGACGGCGCCACCCACGGCACGTCCGTGTCCTCCCACAGCATGGCGCGCTGCCAGCCGTGCATTGCGACCACCGTGAGCCGGCAGTCCAGCGCGTGCTCGCGCGCGAGGTGGCGCGCGAGCTCGCCGATGGTGAGTCCGTGCCGCGCGGGCAGGGGATAGAGACCGACGAAGGACGCGAAGGCGGGATCCGGCACGTTGCCTTCCACGATCGCGCCCCCGAGCGGGTTGGGGCGATCGAGCACGATCACCTCCACGCCGGCGCGGGCACACGCGCGCATGACGAGCGCCAGCGTCCACACGAACGTGTAGTAGCGCGAGCCGACGTCCTGCAGGTCCACCACCACGGCGTCGAGGCCGCGCAGCATCGCGGGCGTCGGCTCCCGGCGCGCGCCGTAGAGGCTCGCCACGCGCATGCCGGTGGAGGGATCGCGCGCGGCGCTCACGAAGGCGTGATCCTGCGCGGCGCCCCACAGGCCGTGCTCCGGCGCCCACAG
>CAYQQT010000369.1:0-4581 GCA_964419375.1 uncultured bacterium | reverse complement strand
GCGACGCGGACAGCGGCCTTCACGGTCGCGTCCACGGGCAGGGCCGGCCAGCGCGCGAGCCGCACGCCGCCCGCCACCGCGTCCACGTCCATCGTGACGCCTGCCGCGCGGTCCACGCCGGAGAAGCGCGCGCTTACGGTAGCCACGCTCGCCTCCTCCGGCGGCGCGCCCGGCAGATCCAGACGCTTCCACAGGCTGCGCACCGTACCGCCGCGCACGCTCGCCTCACCGTCGAAGACGCCGGTGGAGACTTCGTAGCGGACACGGCCCTCGACGCGGGCGCCGTCGATGGTGCCCGCCGCGCGGGCGACGATGCGCCGCCCCTCGCGGCCGGGCTCGAGCGCGCCGGCGCCTTCGAGATGCACGCCGTCGGCGCGCGTGAGCACGTACCGGGGCGCCGTGACCACACCGGTACGCGCGTCATAACGGACGGTGCCATCGACGACGGCGGGAGCGGCGGACGCGCCCACCGTCAGGCGTCCGCGCGCTTCCGCGTCGCCGCCTTTCACGACGATCACGTCGCCGCGCGACGCGAGCGTCGTGGGCGGAGGCAGCGTGGCCGGCCACAGCCCGGCAAGGCGGCGGGGCTCGCCCGCCAGCTCGACGGCGAGCTGCACGGCGCCTGCCCGTCCCACCGTCGCGCGCGCGCTCACCTTCAGCGCCGCCCGCTCCGCCACGGGCCCCACAGCGAGGGCCATGACGACGTCGCCGTCCTGCGTCTTCTCGCCGGTGAGGTCGAATACGAACCGACGGCCCTTGCTCTCCAGCTCGCCGCCGAGCATCGTGAGGCGCATCGTGCCCGGCCAGTCGAGCAGCGACAGCACGTGCGCGCGCAGGACGTCCAGCGGCGGGACGATGCCGCCCTCGGCGACGACGACGGAGGCGGAGGTGGCGACGATCTCCACGGGCCCGCCCGCGGACGCCAGCAGCGACACCACGCCGCCGGTGACGTCGAGCCGGCTCACGCGGATGTCGAAGGGATGGGAGTCGAGACGCACGTCATGGAGCGTGACGTGCCCGCCCCCCGCGTGGGCGGCGCCGACCGTGATGGGCAGGCCCGTGCGGTGGGCGAGGAGGCGACCGACCACGCCGCCGAGTCGCCGCTCTTCCCCGAGCCACCGCCACGTGACCGTGACCGCACCGGCCGCCACCAGGAGGGCGGCGATCACGACGACGAGCGCTCGGCGGTGTCTCATGGGAGCGCCTGTCAGACGGGGCGGCCCCCGTCGTCATTCGCCTGCGATCACTTTCGAAGGCGGGCGCGCCTGCGGCGCGGCGGTGGCGCGTCGGTGAGGGCGGCGCGCAGGCTCTTGAGCAGCGCGAGCGCCTCCGGGCTGAGGGGGCGCTGGCGTGGATGGATGACGTCCAGGCTGCGGCTCAGCACCTCGGCATCGGTGAGAGTCACGGCGATGAGGCGGCGGCGGCGAAGCTCGCCCGCCACCGCCAGATGCGGCAGGAAGGCGAGGCCCATGCCCCGCTCCACCATGCGCTTGGCCGTCTCGATGGTCTCCACCTCGAGCACGACGTTGGGGACCAGACCCGCGCGGCGGAAGAGGCCGTGCGTGAGCGTCCAGTCGCTCGAGCCCCGGTCGAAAAAGATGAGGGGCTGGCTGGCGATGTCGTTCAGCGTGGCGCGGCGCGCGCGCGCCATGTGGGAGCGCGGCGCCGTCACCAGCAACAGCGGGTCGTCGCGCAGGCTGAGCGTCTCCACCTCGGGATGGTTCAGCGAGCGGGCGAGGCCGATCTCGGCCTCCCCCGCCCGCACCATCTCGAGGATCTCCTTCGAGTGGCCGGAGCGGACGGTGATCATGGTCTTCGGGTGGGCGGCCTGGAAGTTCTTGAGCACGTCGGGCAGCAGGTACGTGCAGATCGACAGCGCGGCGGCGATCTGGAGCGCGCCCCCGCTCGCCGGCCGCAGGTCGTGCACGGCCTGCCTGGCGTCCGCGACCGCGCGCAGGAGCTGCTCGGCATGGGGACGAAAAGCGCGGCCGGCGGCGGAGAGCGCGAACCCGGTCTGGCTGCGGTCGAAGAGCGGGACGCCCAGCGACGCCTCCAGCGCCTTGATGCGCGCGCTGATGGCGGGCTGGGTCACGCGCAGGGCGTCCCCGGCGCGCCGGAAGCCGCCGAAGGTGCCCACGGCGAGGAAGGCCTCCACCTGCCCGATCTCCATGCGGGCAGCCTATCAGAGTTGTTTATCACCCCGATAAAAACATTGAGTTAGCGTGATCACCCCGCGGTGGGCACAGTGAAAGCAGGGACGCATCGCGAAGGAGACCACCGATGGACGGCCACTGTCGCTGCGGGAACGAAGTGCGCAACGGATTTCACAGGTTCGGCTGTTACGACTGCGGCGCCGCCTGCTGCCCGGCGTGCGCCATTCACCTCGAATCCACCACCTACTGCCACGCGTGCGCGGGCTCCCTGCTGGAGACGGCCGTAACCCGCGCGGGCAGCCCCTTCGAGCTCCAATAAGCGTCGTCGAGGAGACCATCATGGCAACAGCGTGTGACTGCGGCATGACCATCGAGCATCACGACCGCCACCTCGGCTGCCACGAGTGCGGCACGCGGTGCTGCCCGAGCTGCTCGTTGACGTTCGATGCCACCCCATACTGCCGCTGGTGCGCGACGTCCCACGGCCTCGCGCTCGGCGCCTAGGAGGACGGCCATGGAGACTCCGGGCCAGAGGTTCCGCCGGCTGCTCAAGGACGAGGAGTACCTCTTCACGGGCGGCGTGTACTCGCCGCTGGACGCGCAGATCGCCGAGCGCGTGGGCATGAAGTCGATCTACCTCAGCGGGTACTCCGTGGCCATGGCCAACGGCTGGCCCGACATGGGCTTCCTGACGCAGACGGAAGTGGCACGCATCGCGTCCATGGTGGCGAGCGCGGTGGACATCCCCGTCATCGCCGACGCCGACGACGGCTACGGCAACGCGCTCTCCACCATCCGCACCGTGCAGGAGATGATCAAGACGGGCGTGGCCGGCATCCATCTGGAAGACCAGGTCTTCCCCAAGCGCTGCGGCCACATCGCGGGCAAGCAGATCGTCAGCCGTGAGGAAGCGCTCGGCAAGTACCGCGCCGCCGTCGACACGCGCCACCGGCTGAGCCCCGACTTCGTGCTCATCGCGCGCACCGACGCCTACGGCGCGGTGGGGGGCAGCCTCGAGGAGGCCATCGCGCGCGGCCGCATGTACGCGGATGCCGGCGTCGACTCCGTGTGGTGCGAGCTGTCGAACGCCTCGCGCGAGCCCGCCATCGCCTTCGCGAAGGCGATGCGAGAGACCCATCCGGACCTGCCGCTGTCGTTCAACTATTCGTCGTCGTTCAAGTGGTCGAGCGATCCCAACCCGTTCTCGTTCAAGGAGCTCGGCGAGCTCGGCTACAAGTTCATCTTCATCACGCTCTTCGCCGCCCACGCCGGCATGTACGCGGTGTGGAACGCGATGGACGAGCTCGTGAAAGACCAGGAGCAGGCGCAGTGGCGGCTGGAGAAGACCAAGGCGGGCCACCCCACCGAGAGCCACCACGTGATGGCGCACGTGAGCCACTTCCAGGAGCTGGAGAAGAAGTACATCCCGGGCACCGCCGACCGCATCAAGTCCTCGCACGGCTACTAGTTGGGTGGGGGGACCCGATATGGCCCCCCACACCCCCCAACGTTCGGACGCGTCCCGGGGAACCCGGGACGCGCCTCGGTAACCCGCCCGGCGGCACGTCTTGACTTCGGGTTCCACCCGCCGGTACCGTCCGTCTGCTGTGGCCGCTGTCCTCGAACGCATCGGGCTTCTCGTCGTCAGCATCGTGCTCACGCTCTTTGCCGCCGAGGGCATCGTCCGCCTCCTCGCGCCCGCGCCGCCCTCGCCCGCCTCGCATCAGCACTACTACCGAGCCGACGCCGAGATGGGCTACGACATCGCGCCCGACTTTCCCCGCACGCCGGAGGAGCGGGAAGATCACACGACGCGCCAGATGTGGTCCAACAAGCTCGGCTGCTTCGATACCGGCGTGCGCCCGGGCACGCCGTACGTGCTGCTCCTCGGCGACAGCTTCACGCACGGCTCCACCCGCTTCGAGGATAACTGGACACCGTGCCGCCCTCCTGCAGCGCGCCAGGTGCAGAACGACATCGTGGCCGGCTTTCTCAACGAGCGCCGCCTCGCCCACCTGGATCTGCTGCCCGTCCTGCGCGCGCACGCCGACGTCACGCCGCGCGCCAGCCTCGACCCCGTGCGCGACCTCTATTACCGGGTGGACTTCCACTTCAACCGGCGCGGCAACGTGCTCGCGGGGCTGGCAGTGGCTGAGCACATCGCAGAGCGCAGGCTGTGCTACCGGTGACGGACGCGCTCCCCCGCATCCGCGAGGAGCTGCGCCGCTTCAGGAGCGGCGGAGCGTCGTAGCGGGCGCCGCGCCAGACGCGCGCCGTTCATCCGCTATCGAGGAGCGCCACGGCTTTGCCGGGGCGCTGCCGAGCGCGGGGGGCTTGGGGGGCCCTTCGAGGCCCCCCATCTAAATCGATCCGATCTTCAAAACTGCACTGGCGCCGGCGGCATCTTGCCGCTGGCGTACAGGGCCGG
>CAYQQT010000368.1:0-4584 GCA_964419375.1 uncultured bacterium | reverse complement strand
CGAGGGCGGCGAGCATGACGGCGGCGAGGGCGAGCCAGGGGGCGGTGTAGCTGCCGGAGAGCGTGACGAAGTGGCCGAAGATGGGCGGGCCGAGGGTGACGCCGGCGGAGGAGACGGCGAGGCCGAGGCCGACGGCGGTGCCGGCGGCGCGGGGGCCTGCGAGCTCGGCGAGGAGCGTGAGCTGGACGCCGTTCCAGCCGATCCCGACGAAGCCGAAGACGAGGGCGAGCGCGGTGAGCCAGAGGCCCGAGGTGCCGGGGCCGGTGGCGGCGATGGCGACAGAGCACAGCGCCGAGCCGAGCCCCGCGATGGCCAGCGGCAGCCGGCGGCGGCCGCCGAAGGCGCGGTCGGAGAGGACGCCGAAAGAGATGCGGCCCAGCATCCCGCCGAACTGCGCCAGCGCAAGGTAGCCGCTGGCCGCGAGGAGCGACAGCCCCACCACGCCCTGGAGATAGAGCACCAGGTAGGACATCCAGACGGTCTGCATGGCGGCGAACACCAGCGTGCAGCCGGCGAGCAGCCACAGGTTGCGGTTGAGGAGCACGGTGCTCATCGGGCTCCGTGCGCCGACCTCGACCGGCACCGCCGGCGGCCGGGGAGGATCTCGGTAGATCGCCAGCGTGGCCACCGTGGCGGTGGCGATGATGAGCGCGGAGGCGATCACCGCCCACCGCCAGCCCAGCAGCAGTGCCAGCGGCGGCAACAGGGCGGCGCCCATGACACCGCCGAAGGGCAGGCCCACCTGCTTGAAGCCGACGAGGGTGGCGCGCTGCGCGGGCGGGGCCCACGCGATCACCGCCTTGGTGGAGGCCGGGTTCAGGATCCCGTAGCCGAGCCCGGCCACCGCCATGAGCGTGATGAAGGCGGCGTACGTGAACGACGCGCTCACGGCGACGAGCCCGATCGCGATGACGGCCTGCCCGAGCACGAGCATGCGCTTGATGCCCCATCGATCCGTGAGCGTGCCCGCCGGCAGCGAGGCCACGATGGGGCCGATGTAATAGGCCGACAGGAACGACCCCGCCTGCGCGAGCGTCAGATTCAGGTCGTCCCGGATAAGCGATGCGATAGCGGGGATGCCGAGCGGGCCCACGTTGGACACCGCCTGGGCGATCAGGATGACGCCGACGATCACCCACCGCGCCCGCACGGGAGCGGGGGTCACGAGGGGCGCGGCGACGGGGCGAGGCGCGCTTCCACGGCCTGGAGGTCCTGCTCGGTGTCCACGCCGATGGTGGCGTCGTGGGTCTCCATCACGAGGATGGGCATGCCGTGCTCGAGGAAGCGGAGCTGCTCGAGCCGCTCCGTCGTTTCCAGGAACGACGGCGCGAGGCGATGAAAGGCGTCGAGCGCCGCCGCCCGGTAGCCGTAGAGCCCGAGGTGCTTGAAGAGCGGCACGCCCCCGGCCACCCCCCCCGCATCGCGGTGGTAGGGGATCGGGTAGCGGGAGAAGTACAGGGCGCGGTCGTGCGCGTCGCACACGACCTTCACGGCGTTCGGGTTGTCGATCTCCTCCGCGGTGGCCCGGATTCGCAGCGTCGTCACCTGGGTGTCCGGGCGCGCCAGGAAGGGCTCCACGAGACGCGCGATGTGCCCGGGGGTGACGAGGGGCTCGTCGCCCTGGATATTGACGTACACGTCGGCGTCACGCCCCTGCGCGACTTCCCATACCCGGTCGGTGCCCGAGACGTGCGCAGAGGAGGTGAGAATGGCGGGGATGTCGAAGCGCGCGCACGCCTCCACCACTTCCTGCGCGTCGGTGGCCACGAGGACGTCGGTGAGCTGTTGCGCCCGCCGCGCGCGCTCGTACACGTGGCAGATCATGGGCCGCCCCGCGATCTCGCGCAGGACCTTGCGGGGCAGCCGCGTTGATCCCAGGCGGGCGGGAATGACCCCGAGCACGGAGAGCGCCACTACGGAAACGCCCGCAGCGTCCGGAGCACGGCCGCGCGCGCGTCGCCGCCCGCGGGCGTGAAGGGCAGGATGACGGGCATGGTGAGCCCGGCGCGCGCGAACTCCGCGATGCGGTCACGGCAGAACTGCTCGGGGCCCACCACGCCGAGGCCGTCGAGCAGCCGCGCTGACACGCGCTTCACGGCCTCCGCGCGGTCACCCGCCTTCCACGCCTCGTTCACGGCGTCGACCTCCGCGGCGAAGCCGGCGTCGCGGAAGAAGGAGGCGTACACGTCGACGGTGGCGTAGCCGGTGATGTCGCGCGCGAGCGTCTGCCGCGCGGTGTCGGCGTCGTCGGTGACGCAGGTGCGGATGAAGGACGCGATCTCGAACTCGGGGTTGAGCGTGCGCCCCGCCCGGCGCGCGCCGTCCTGCAGGTGCTTGATGGAGGCGGGAACGGTCTCGGGCGGGATCCAGTTCAGGAGCACGCCGTCCGCGATCTCGCCCGCGAGCTCCAGCATCTCGGGGCCGAGGGCGGCGAGCACGATGCGCACGGGCTCACGCGGGGGCGGCGCCGTCATCCGGAAATTGCGCACGCGATAGAACTTGCCGTCGAAGTTGACCCGCTCGCCCGCCGCCACGAGGCGGACGATGTGGACGGCCTCCCGGATCTGCTCGAGCGCGGGCGAGAAGCGCAGCCCGTGCCACTGCTCGACGATGGTGCGGCTGGAGAGCCCGAGGCCGAGCGCGAAGCGTCCGGGGGCCACGTGGTTGAGGGTGGCCGTCGTCATGCCGAGCACCACGGGCGTGCGTGTCTGCACGGGCACCACGCCCGTGGCCAGGCGCAGCCGCTGGGTGGAGGCGCCCAGCAGCGTCATGACCGTGAAGGCGTCGGCGCCCGAGACCTCGCCGACCCACGCCGTGTGATAGCCGCGCGCCTCCGCCTCGCGCGCGACGGCGACGTACTCGGCCACGGGCAGGGTGGGGAATTGCGAGAGGACGATCCCGAGGCGCATCAGGCGTCCGTCCTCACCGCGTCACGCGCCGCCTTGGCGCCCGCCACGAGGAAGCGGTGGTCGTTCACCATCCCCACCAGCGTCCACCCCTGCGCGATGCGGCGGTTCACGGTCTCCGGCGTCTGGCAGTGGATGCCTGCCGCCACCTTGTACCGCTTCGCCGCCGCCAGCACCACCTGCATGGCCTCCTCGAACTCGGGATGCGGCGGCTCCAGCGAGGGCAGCAGGCCCGCGGAGGCGCACCAGTCGTTGGGCCCGACGTAACAGGCGTCGATGCCGGGCGTGGAGAGGATGGCGTCGATATTCTTCACGGCGTCCACGTGCTCGATCTGTGCGATGACGAGGATCTCGTCGTTGGCGCGCGCGAAGTACGTCTGCGCGTCCGTGTGGAACGACAGGGCGAAGCGGCCCGCGCCCAAGCTGCGCGTGCCCCCGGGCGGGTACTTGCACGCGCGCACGAGCAACTCCGCCTCCTCGCGCGTGCGCATGTTGGGGGCGAGCACGCCCCACGCGCCCGCGTCGAGGACGCGCTTGACGTTCTCCTCGTTGAGCGCGTGCACGCGCACGAAAGGCGCCACCGGGTAGCGCGTGATGGTGGCGAACATGGTGGCCATGGTGGCGAGGTCGATGGGGCCGTGCTCGGTGTCGACGAGGAGCCACTCGAAGCCGACCGACGCCATCATCTCGGCGGCGAGGGGATCGGCCAGGTGCAGGAGCGTGCCGAAGGCCGGCTTGCCCGCGCGCAAGCGCTGCTTCACGAAGTTGGGTGTCATAGCCCGGCAGTATAGCGCCTTGCTATCATGGCCGCGGAGGTCCGGCCCATGACGCTGCTCGACGGCAAGACCGGCATCGTGTTCGGCGTCGCCAACAAGCGCTCCATCGCGTGGGCGATCGCGCAGTCGCTGGCGTCCGCCGGCATGCGGCTGGCCTTCACCTATCAGGGCGAGCGGCTGAAGGAGAACGTAGAAGAGCTGGCCGCCACGTTGCCCGGCTCCGTACTGTACCCGTGCGACGTGACCTCCGACCCCGAGATCGGCGGTGTCTTCGCGGGCGTCGAGCGCGACCTCGGCCGCCTCGACACCCTCGTCCACTCCGTCGCCTACGCCGCCAAGGAGGACCTCGAGGGCGCCTTCGTCGACACCGGCCGCGACGGCTTCCGGCTCGCCCATGAGATCTCGGCGTACTCGCTGGTCGCCCTCACGCGGGCCGCGCTGCCGCTGCTGGAGAAGTCGGGCCAGGGCTCGGTGATCGCGATGACGTACTACGGCGCCGAGAAGGTGGCCGCGGGCTACAACGTCATGGGCGTGGCCAAGGCGGCGCTGGAATCGTCCGTGCGCTATCTCGCCGCCGACCTCGGGCCGCGTGGCGTGCGCGTCAACGCGATTTCGGCGGGCCCCGTGAACACGCTCGCCGCGCGCGGCATCAAGGGGTTCACGGGCATGCTCAAGCACCACGCGGAGCGCGCGCCCCTGCGCCGCAACGTCGAGCTGCGCGAGGTGGGCGACACCGCCCTCTTCCTCGCCTCGCCCATGGCCTCCGGCATCACGGGCGAGGTCATCTTCGTCGACTGCGGCTACAACATCATGGCGGTCTAGTTGGATGGGGGGCCTCGAAGGGCCCCCCAAGCCCCCCGACGCTCGGCCGCGTCCCGGGGAACCCGGGACGCGCCTCGATG
>CAYQQT010000367.1:1313-4590 GCA_964419375.1 uncultured bacterium | reverse complement strand
CGGACAGCCGCTGGCCGGTGAGCGCCGCCTCCGCGTGACGGGCGCGGACGGGCGTCGCTCCCGCGCCGAAGAGCGCCACGCGCGCATGCTGCACCAGCCCCGCGCGCACGGTGAGGAGGGCGGCCACACCCACGAGGGCGAAGTCACCGTGACGTCGCGCCACCTCGTGAAAGCCCCAGCCCGTGCCCGCGGGCGGCAGGCTCCAGCGCGTGTGGGTCACCAGCTCGTCCGCGCGCGCGGCGGTCATGAGCGGGCCCTGGAAGAAGTCCGCGGCCGCGATCTCCCGCTCGCCGCCCGCGCTGCGCACGAGCACGGCGCCATCGAGGCAGAGCAGGAGCGCGGGCAGCTCGGAGGCGGGATCGGCATGCGCGATGGATCCCGCGACGGTCCCGCGATTGCGAATAGCCGCGTGGCCCACGAGGGCGAGGCCGGCGGCGACGAGGGGCAGGCGGCGGCTCGCCCAGCGCTCGAACACGCGCTGGCGCACCAGCGCCCCCGCGCGTACGGTGGCGCCGCTCTCCGCGATGTCGTCCAGGCCCACCACGCGGTTGATGTCGATCACCGCCGCCGGGCGCGCCAGTCGAAGATTCAGCATCGGCAGCAGGCTCTGGCCGCCGGCGAGGATCTTGGCGTCGTCGCCGTACCGCGCGAGGAGCGCGACCGCCTCGTCGATCGCGCGCGGGTCGTGGTACTCGAACGGCGGCGGCTTCACGACGGCGCGGCGTCGATGAGCGCGAGCACGCGGGAGGGGCTCGCGGGGGTTTCCGTGATGCGGACCTTGAAGGGGGCCAGCGCGTCGTCGATCGCATTGGCGATGGCGGCGGGGGGCGAGATGGCGCCGCCTTCGCCGACACCTTTCATCTGCAGGGGGTTGCGCGGCGACGGGAACTCGAGATGCACGGTGTCGATGGGGGGCAGGTCCATGGAGGTGGGCACGAGATAGTCCATGAGCGTGCCCGTGAGCAGCTGGCCCTCGGCGTCGTAGGCCATCTCCTCGAAGAGCGCGCCGCCCACACCCTGCGCCACCCCGCCGTGCACCTGCCCCTCCACGATCACCGGATTGATGACTTTGCCGCAGTCGTGGGCGACGACGTACTTGAGCAGCTTCACGTAGCCCGTGCCCGTGTCCACGTCCACCTGCGCTACGTGCACCGCGCTCGCGTAGGTGACGGTGGGCACGTGATGGTAGGCGCTGGCCTCGAAGTCCGGGGTGGCGACGCCCGGCTTGGCGAAGGTGGGGATCGAGGCCTGCACCACGCGTCCGAGGTCGACCGCGGAGCCGGGCGCGCCCCGCACGAACACGCGACCCGCCTCGATCTCGACATCCGCGGCCGCCGCCTCCAGAAGCGCGGCGGCGGCGTCGACGAGCTTGCCGCGCACCTGGCGCGCGGCGTCCGCGATGGAGTTGCCCGCGGTGACGCCGCTGCGGCTGGCGAAGGTGCCCACGCCGAAGGGGACGGCCGCCGTATCGCCGCCGATGACCGTGACCCACTCGATGGGCACGCCGAGCGCGTCGGCGGCGATCTGTGCGAAGGCGGTCTCGTGGCCCTGGCCGGAGCTGACGGCGCCGGTGGCGACGTGCACGCGCCCCGCGAGGTCGATCTTGATGTGCGCGCCCTCGTAGGGACCGATGGCGGTGCCTTCCACGTAGCCGGAGATGCCGATGCCGCGGTAAATGCCGCGCGCGCGCAGCGCCGGCTGCTCGGCGCGGAAGGCCGCGTAGCCGGCGGCCTCGAGCGCCGCCTCCAGGACGGCGGGGAAGTCGCCGCTGTCGTACACGAGCGGGTTGCCGTCGCGGTACGTCATGCCGAGATCCCACGGCAATTCGTCGGCGCGGATGTAGTTGCGACGGCGGATGTCGGCGGGGTCGAGGCCCAGCTCGCGCGCCAGGCAGTCCACCGCGCGGTCCATGGCGAAGACGCTTTCCGGCCGCCCCGCGCCGCGGTAGGGCGCGTTCGGGGTCTTGTTCGTGACCACGCCCTGCACGTCCACGTGCATGTCGCGGATGCGGAAGGGGCCGATGAGGTGCGCCACCGTGTTGTAGGGCAGGACCACGCCCCAGACGTTATAGGCGCCGAGGTCGAGCCAGATGCGGTCGCGCAGGCCCACGATGGTGCCGTCGCGCCGCGCCGCGAGCGCGATGTCGTGCACCTGGTGGCGCGCGTGCGCGGCGCCCATCATGTGCTCGCGGCGGTCTTCCGTCCACTTCACCGGGCGGTTGAGCGCGATGGCGGCGAGGGGCACGAGCACGTCCTCCGCGTAGCCGGAGGCCTTGGTGCCGAAGCCGCCGCCGAGGTCGGGGGCGATGACGCGGATCTTGGTGGGCGGCAACTCGAGCGCCGTCGTCAGCCCGTGCTGCACGAAGTGCGAGACCTGTGTGGAGTTCCAGGTGGTGAGGCTGCCGTCGCGGCGGTCCCAGGCCGCCACCACCCCGCGCCCCTCGATGGGCATGCCGACGTAGCGCTGGATGCGGAACGTCTCGCGCAGGACGACATCGGCGGCCGCGAAGGCGTGCTCCACGTTGCCGATGGCGTGCGTGAAGCCGACGGCGACGTTGGTACCCCACGCCTCGTGAATTAACGGAGAGCCCGCCTCCGCCGCCGCCTGCATGTCGACCACGACGGGCAGCGGCTCCCATTCCACCTCGATTGCTTCCACCGCGTCCTCGGCGCGATACCGGTCCTCCGCCACCACCATGGCCACGATCTCGCCGACGTATCGCACCCGCTCCGGACAGAGCGCGTACTGCGCCGCCTGGCGGATGTCGAAGCGGATGGCGGCGGCGAGCCCCGGCGGCACGGCGCCGAAGAGCGGCAGCGGCTTCATCCACCGCTCGAGGTCGCGAAAGGTGAAGACGCGCACGACACCGGGCATGCCGGCGGCGGCCTCGGTGCGCACGGAGACGATGCGCGCGTGCGCGTGGGGAGAGCGCAGGAAGGCGGCGTGCAGCATGCCCGCGAGCTTGACGTCATCGACGAACCGCCCCTCGCCGCGGAGGAAGCGCGGATCTTCCCGGCGCTTGACGGACGCGCCGAAATACTTGGCGCCCATTAAGATGGGGGCCTCGACATGGCCCCCAAGCCCCCCATCGCGTGCCTGCCTAGCGCTTTTACGGCGCTTTTACGGCTTCTTGCGGAAGGGGACGAGCCAGTCGAGCCAGGGCGCGAGAGCGGCGATGAAGAGGCCGGGCACGGCCACGCCGCTGATGAGTCCGAGGATGGTGAGGAAGACGAGGGAGATCAGATTGATGAGGGCGTCGAGCAGCAGGTCCATGCCG
>CAYQQT010000367.1:0-1213 GCA_964419375.1 uncultured bacterium | reverse complement strand
TCGACCTCGAGGATCATCTCGATCTCCACCGGGATACCCATCGGCAAGGCGGCCATGCCGACGGCGGAGCGCGCGTGCTTGCCCATCGTGTCGCCGAAGACCTCCACCATGAGGTCGGAGAAGCCGTTGATCACCTTCGGCTGATCACCGAAGCCCTCCGCGGAGTTGACCATGCCGAGCACCTTCACCACGCGCTTGACCTTGTCGAGGCTGCCGAGGTGATGGCGGGCGGTCGCGAGCAGGTTCAATCCCACCTCGCGCGCCACCGCGTAGCCCTGCTCGACGGTGAGGTCTTTGCCGAGCTTGCCCAGCACGGGCTTCTTGCCCTCCGAGCGCACGGGCCCGTGACCGGAAAGGAAGAGCAGGTTGCCGGTGCGGACGGCCGTCACGTAGTTGGCGAGGGGAGTGGCGAGGGTGGGAAGCGTGAGGTTCTTGGCCTTCAGCTGCGCTTCGGCGCCCATGCGAAACGGCTCCTCCGTGAAGGAAATGACAATCGCGCGATGATCGTGGCACACTACGCCGTGTCCGTCAAACCTTCGCCGGTCACGCCGTCGCCGGCGGCCACGCTGGTGCTGCTGCGCGATCGCGCCGCGGGCGGCGTCGACACTCTCCTCATGCAGCGGCATCTCAAGAGCAAGTTCGCCGCGGGCGATTTCGTGTTCCCGGGCGGCAAGCTCCACGCGGACGACAATCCCGAGGACGCCGCCGCGTGGTGCGCCGGCCTCGAGGTCGGGCGTGCCGCTCAGGTGCTCGGCCTCGAGCACGCGCCGCGCACGGCGCTGGCGTCCTGGATCGGCGCCATCCGCGAGACCTTCGAGGAGGTGGGCGTGCTGCTCGCGCGTGACGCCGACGGCCGCCCCGCGCGCGTGAGCGCGCCGCGCTTTTCCGACTACCGGCGCGCCTGCCAGACGGACAACCGCGCCTTCTGGTCGATGGTGAAGACCGAGCGCTTCACGCTGTCGACCGACCGTCTCGTGTACTTCGCCCACTGGGTGACGCCCGACGACATGCCGCTGCGCTTCGACACGCGCTTCTTCGCCGCCGAGCTGCCGCAGGGGCAGGAGGCGAGCGGCGACGACCACGAAGTCATCGCGCTGCGCTGGATGTCGCCGCGCGAGGCCCTCGACGCCCAGCGCGCAGGCGAGATCTCGCTTCGCTACCCCACCATCCGCAACCTCATGCTGTTCGACGGCGCCGCCACCGCGGCGGAGGC
>CAYQQT010000366.1:0-4591 GCA_964419375.1 uncultured bacterium | reverse complement strand
GCTCATCGCGCGGCGAGGAGCGAGCCCATGCGCTCGCGGGTGGCGGCGTCGGGCAGCGGCCCGAGGCCGGCCTTCATGTTGTCTTCGAGGTGCTGCGGACGGCTGGTGGCCGGGATCACGCACGTGACCGCCGGGTGGGCGAGGATCCACTTCAGGAAGAATTGCGCCCAGCTATGGGCGCCGGCGTCGGCGGCCCACGGCGGCAGCGCCTGCCCGCGTACGCGCTGGAAGACGGCGCCCTCGGCGAAGGGGCGGTTGACGAGCACGGCAATCCCGCGCTCGTGGGCCAGCGGCAGCACTCGCCGCTCCGCGTCGCGCTCGGCGAGCGAGTAGTTGACCTGGACGAAGTCGAGCGGCTCGCTGCGCAGCACCTGCTCCAGCTCGCCGTAGGCGGACGCGGTGTAGTGGGTGATGCCCACGTAGCGGATGCGGCCCGCCTGCTTCCACTCGCGCAGCGTGCGCAGGTGCGTGCGCCAGTCCACCAGGTTGTGCACCTGCATGAGGTCCAGCCGCGGGACCCGGAGCTGGCGCAGCGAGCGCTCCATCTGCGCGATCCCCGCCTCGCGCCCGCTCGTCCACACCTTGGTGGCGACGAACAGCGAGGCGTGCAGGCCCAGCTCGGCGGCGAGGTCGCCCGCGACGGCTTCCGCGGCGCCGTACATCGGCGAGGAGTCGATGACGCGTCCGCCGAGGGCGACGAAGCGGGCGAGCACGTCTCGCAGGGGCGTGCGCTCGGCGGGCGTGGGGCCGACGTCGAAGGTGCGCCACGTGCCGAGGCCGACGGCGGGAAGCCTCTCGCCGCTGGAGGGAATGGGACGCGTGAGGAGCGCCGGCGCCGCACCCCCGCCGCCCGGCGCCACCGCCGCGGCGGCCATCAGGCCGAGCACCGTTCGTCGCGAGAGGAGCGCCACGCGCAGACGGCGACGCTGGTCAGCTCGTCGCGGAGCGCGGCGCCGGGTTCGCGCACCGCTCCAGCTCCCGCGTGATCTCGTCCATGGTCGGGATCTGCCGTGATGCCTGCCTGTCCACGTACGAGCCGGAGAGCTTGTAGCGCACAACGCCCTCGCGGTCCAGCACGAAGAAGCCCATGTCGCTGTCGTCGAGCATCCGCGGCAGCTCGCGGAGCGTCCCCTTCGGATTGCCGAT
Organism: uncultured bacterium; assembly: GCA_964419375.1. Taxonomy (GTDB): domain Bacteria; phylum Methylomirabilota; class Methylomirabilia; order Rokubacteriales; family CSP1-6; genus JBBDXO01. The sequence goes on along the minus strand of CAYQQT010000366.1, from coordinate 3,445 downwards.
CTCCGCGGGCGGGGGCGGCGGGATCTTCGTCGACCCGTAGAGCGTCTTCGCGTACCAGCCGAGCGAGTGCGAGCGGACATCGATCCCCCACTGCCGGTGGACGCGGTAGTCGGGATCGCAGAGGTACGGAAAGGGAATCGTGAAGCTCTGCGCGTAGAAGCGCGCGCGCTCCGGCTTGGTGGGTGTTATCTGTAAGACCTCGGCGCCGAGCGCCTTGATCTTCGGATAGCCGCGCGCGAGCTGCGACATCTGCGTCCGGCAAAAGGGACAGGCCATGCCCTTGGTGAACCACACGATGAGGGGGGCCCGCCCGCGATAGTCGTCCGGGCCGACCTCGCCGCCGCGGCCCGACGGCAGCCGGAACCCCGGCGCGCGCTGTCCGATCTCGACTCCTGCCATCTCCCGCTCCTTCAGCAGAGGAAGGGCAGGACCAGGAAGGTGTCGCTGGTCCAGCCCGTCGCCTCCTGCACGGTTCGACTCTTGGCCAGCCACGCCTCGGCCTCCGCCTCGTCCCCCGCCTCGATGGCGAGGGTGGCGAGACCGTCGTAGCACGGAAACAAAAGCTGCGGCTCCCCCACTGCGCTCGCCACCTCGAGCGCTTCCCGATAATAGCGCGCGCTCTGCTCGGACTCGCCGCGGCACTGGTGGATCTGCGCGAGGATGATGAGCGGCACCGGCAGGTGGCCGCGCTGCCCGAGGCGCCGGTCCACCTCCACCGCCGCCTGCGCCGCCTTGATACCCTCGTCGTAGTCGCCCGCGAGCGTGCAGTGCCCGCCCGCCAGCGTGCAGAAGAGCCACGCCTGCTGGAGCTGGTCGCCGATCCGCTGCGCCAGCGCCAGCCCCTGGCGGCAATACTCGCTGGAGCGCACGTGATCGAGGGTGGCGTACATCACGGCGAGGTTGCTGTAGGCGCGGCACGCGATGGCGCCGAGCTGGTGCGCGAGCGCCGTCTCTAAACTTTGGCGCACGTGCTCGGCCGCCTGCTCGATGTCACCCGCGCGCGCGAGGGCGACGCCGAGCGTGTTGTAGGCATGAGAGACGACGTCGGGCGCGCCCAGCGCGTTGCCGAGGGCGAGCGCGCGCCGCGCCCACTCCATCGACCGCACGTGCTCGCCGAGCCGGAAGTGGATGCGGCCCAGCTCCTGGTAGAGGCGCGCGGCCTCCGCGTTGTCCATGTCGTCGCCGAGGACGGCGAGGCCGCGCTGCAGATGGTCGAGCGCGCGCTCCCGCTCGCCCGCGTCCCAGGCGGCCACCCCGAGCTTGCGATGCAGCTCCGCCGCCCGCCGCCGGTCCGCCGCGCCGGCGACGATGGCGAGCGCTTCCGCAAAATCGCGGAGCGCGTCGCCGAGACTGCCGTGCGCATAGGCGGTGTCGCCGAGCTTCTCGAGGACGAGCCCGCGTCGCGTGTCGCCCTCCTCGAGGGTGTCGAGCGCCTGGCGGTAGTAAGCGGTGGCGTCGTCGTAGGCGAAGAGGCTGCGCGCGCGGTCGCCCGCGAGGACGAGGTAGTGCAGCGCCTTGGCGCGGTCGGGGCTGCGGCCGTAGTGCCGGGCCAGCTCCTGCAGCGCCTCTTCGGGCCGCTCCAGGTAGAGCTGCTCCAGTGCCTGGCCCGCGCGCGCATGCAGCTCGGAGCGCGACTTCACGAGCAGGCTGTGGTAGGCCACCTGCTGCACCAGCAGGTGCACGAAGCGGTAGCGCTGCTCGGGAAAGAGCGCGGTCTCGCCCAGCAGCTCGGCGCGCACGAGCGCGGCCAGCTCGGCGGGCAGGTCCACTCCGGGGGGCGCGATCGCCTCCAGCAGCGAGAGCGGGAACTCGCGCCCCAGCACCGCCGCCACCTGCAGCACGCGCTTGGCCGACTCCGGCAGCCGGTCGATGCGCGCGGTGAGCAGGTCCTGGATGGTCGCGGGCACCTCCGCCTCCGCGAGGGCGGCGGCGTCGCCGCCGGTGAGCAGCCCACGGTGCGCGAGGTAGCCCGTGAGCTCCTCGATGAAGAGCGGGTTGCCTTCCGCCCGCTTGATGACCAGCTCACGGGCGGCGGGGGCGATCTCGGCGCGATCGAAGAGCGCCGTCACCATCTCCGCCGTCTCCTCCTCGGAGAAGGGGTCGAGCACGAGCCGCTGGTGGAAGGAGCGGTTCTCCCACGCGGGCGCATACCCGTCGCGGTAGGTGCACACGACGAGGATGGGGTGCGCGGCCATGGCGTCGACGACGGACTCCAGGTACTCGCGCGAGGCGCTGTCGATCCACTGCAGGTCTTCCATGAGCAGGAGGAGCGGCCGCTGCTGGGCGCCGCGCAATGTGAGCGCGCGCACCGCCTCGATGAGGCGTCGCTTGCGCTGCGTCTCATCGAGGCCGTCCACGTCGAGCTCGACGGCGGGCAGCGCGAGGACGTGCTTGAGGTAGGGGATGGTCCACTCCAGGCTCATGTCCAGCCGCCGCACGCCCGTCTCCACCTTGTGCACCTGCGACTTCTCGGCCTCGCCGTCCTCGAGCCGGAAGTTCATCTGCAGCAGCTGCGCGATGAGGTCGAAGGGCAGGGCCTCACGGTGGGGGTGGCAGCGCCCGGACAGGAAGGTGACCGTATGTTCCTCGAGCCCGCGCTTGAGCTCATACGCCAGCCGCGACTTGCCCATGCCCGCGGCGCCCACCACCGACACCACGTTGCCGCGCCCGCGCCGCGCCTTGTCGAAGGCGTCGCGCAGGAAGAGCAGCTCGTGCCGTCGCCCCACGAAGGCCGTCAGCCCGCGCTCCACCGCGAGGTCGAAGCGCGCGCGGCCGCTGCGCTGTCCGGTGACGGTGAACGTCCGCACCGGCTGCGGCATTCCCTTGAGCGTGAGCTCACCCGTAGGCTCGATGAGGAAGTAGCCGTCCACGAGCCGCGTGGTCGCCTCGCTCAGGCGCGTACCACCGGGCGGGGCCGCCTGTTGAAGGCGGGCGGCCAGGTTCACCGTCTCACCCTGCGCCGTGTAGTCCATGCGCAGGTCGTCACCGATCTTGCCCACCACCACCGGTCCCGTATTGATGCCGACGCGCACGGCGAAGTCGATCCCGCGCTCGGTACGCAGCGCCTGCGCATACCGCCGCACCGCCTGCTGGATGGCGAGCGCCGCCGCCACCGCGCGCACCGCGTGATCTTCGTGTGCGATGGGCGCGCCGAAGAGCGCCATGATGCCGTCGCCCGTGAACTGATTGACGGTGCCCTCGTAACGGTGCACGGCGTCGAGCAGGTGTTGAAAGCAGCCGTCCATGACCGCGTGCAGGTCCTCGGGATCGAGCCGCGAGGAGAGCGCGGTGAAGCCGACGCAGTCCACGAAGACCACGGTGACCTGCTTGCGCTCGCCCTCGAGCGCGCTGCGCGAGGTGAGGATGCGGTCGGCGAGGTGCTTGGGCGTGTAGCCGGTCGGCGCCTGCGTCGCACGGGCGGAGGCGGGCGCCGGCGCGGCCACGG
>CAYQQT010000365.1:0-4596 GCA_964419375.1 uncultured bacterium | reverse complement strand
CACCAGCGCCGCCACGAAAAGACCGCCCGCGAGGGCAAGCCGGCGCGTGCGGCGCCCGACGTGGCCCCCGCGCGCGGCCGCCTCAGCGTGGACGGATACGGGGATCGAGGGCGCCATAGACCAGCTCGACGGTGAGGTTGATGACGATGAAGACGAGGGCCGACAGGAACACCACGCACTGCACGACCGGGTAGTCGCGATTGTAGATCGACTGGATGGCGAGACGGCCGATGCCCGGCCACGCGAACACGGTCTCCGTCACGACGGCCCCGCCCAGCAGAGTGCCGAACTGCAGGGCGGTGATGGTGAGGATCGGGATGGCGGCGTTCCGCAGGGCGTGCTTGATCACCACCGCGCCTTCACGCAGCCCCTTGGCACGCGCCGTCCGCACGTAGTCGGCGCGCAGGACTTCCAGCAGCGCCGAGCGCGTCAGCCGCGCGATGGAGGCCATGGCGAAGGCGCCGAGCGTGAGCGCGGGCAGCACGAGGTGCGTCCAGTCCCCGCGCCCGGAGGTTGGCAGCCAGCCCGCTTTCAGTGACAGCAGCAGGATGCCGAGGATGCCGAGGAAGAACGTCGGCGCCGACTGGCCGATGAGGGCGACCCCCATGGCCACCTGGTCGATGAGCGAGTTGCGCCATACCGCCGACAGCAGGCCGATCGGAATCGCCACCAGCACCGAGAGCGCGAAGGCGGTGAGCCCAAGCTGCGCCGTGGCGGGCAGGTAACCGAGCACGACGCGGAAGGCCGGCTCGCGAAAGTGGATGGAGCGGCCGAAGTCACCGCGCAGGACGTTGCCGAGGAAGACGCCGTACTGCACGGGCAGCGGCCGGTCGGTGCCGAGCTCTCTCGCCACGCGCGCGTACTCGCTGCGCGGCGCGTCGGGCGGCAGCAGCAGCGGCACCGGGTCGCCGGACAGCCGCATGACGACGAAGACCACGGTGGACACGAGCCACACGGCAACGATGGCGCGCGCCAGGCGCTGCGTGAAGAAGGTGACGACGGCACGCATGGATGAGGCCGGCCGGAGCGCGGGCCCCGGCCGGCCGGCTCCTAGGCGCGGCGGAACTTGAACGCGAAGCGGCGGATCTCGAACGCCTGGTTGGGGTTCGGCGTCCAGTCGACGTGTTTCTGCAGCCCGTAGTCCTCGTAGGGCTGGATGACGGGGATCCACGGCAGGTGCTCGAGGAAGATCTTTGTCATCTCCTTGTACGCCTGGCCACGGTACTTCTCGTCCACCGAGAAGCGCGCGGCGTCGCCCAGCTCGTCGAACTTCGTGTGACGCCAGTAGTCCTGCGGCCCGCCGGGGCCGAGGAGGCGCCAGAACATGCCGTCGGGATCGCTGAGGGTCGAGGTCGGATCGGACCAGAACACGCCCTTGAAGCTCCTCTCCCGGTTCTTCTGGGCGCGGACCGAATACTCCAGCACCTCCACCTTGGCGTTGACCCCGATGTCGCGCCACATGGCGACGATGGCCTCCGCCATCGGCTTGTCGTTGGCGAGGTAGCCCGACGTCGTCTCGATGACGACCTCCTCGCCCTTGTAGCCGGACTTCTTCAGCCGCTCGCGCGCTTCCTTCGGGTTGTACGGCAGGGGCGGCAGCGAGGCGTCGAAGTGGTTGTCGCCCTTGGCGATCTGCGAGTTCGGCACGATGCCGCGGCCGCGCCACAGCTCCTTCACGATGATGTCGCGGTCGATGCCGAGCGACAGCGCCTGCTTCACGAGCGGGTTGTCGAGCGGCGGCACCTTGCTGTTGACGGCGAGCACGTAGAGCCCGGCGTAGAGCGCGCCCGCCACGCGCGTGGTCGCGTTGCCGTTCACGCGTTCGCCGTGGTCCGGCGGCAGCTGGGTGATGATGTCCACCTCGCCCTTGAGGAGGGCCGCGATCCGCGGCGCCACTTCCGGGATGGCGCGCACGATCATGCGGTCGAAGTCCGGCTTGCCGCCGAAGTAGTCGGGGTTGGCCTCCAGCACGATGCGGTCGTCCTTCGTCCACGACACGAAGCGCACGGGCCCGGTGCCGACCGGCTTGGCGTTGAAGGTGTCGCCGCCGACCGCCTCGAGGTACTTCTTCGGCACGATCTGGCCGCCGTAGAAGGCCAGCCGCGCCGGCAGCAGCGGGTCGGGCTTCTTGGTGGTGATGACGACGGTGTTCGGGTCCGGCGCCTCCACGCGCTCGATGGTCGTCAAGACCGTGTTCACCCGGGTCTTCACGTTGGGGTCCCACGTGCGCTCCAGGCTGTACTTCACGTCGGCGGAGGAGAACGGATCGCCGTTGTGCCACTTCACGCCCGGCCGCAGCTTGAACGTCCACACGGTCTGATTCGTCAGCTTCCACTCCGTGGCGAGCGCGGGGTAGAGCTTGCCGTCCGGATGGCGGCTGGTGAGGTTGTCGAAGAGGTTGAACGAGATCCGGATGTCGTTCGACGATGTGCTGAAGTGAGGGTCGAACTTGGAGATGTCGCCGCCCTGGGCGACGACGAGCTCGCGTTTGCCGGTCGTCTGTGCCTGCGCGGACGCCGGCAGCGTGGCGGGCAGGAGTGCTGCAGCGCCGGCCACCCCGGCCGTTTTCAGAAGCTCGCGTCGGGTAAGATCGCTCATAGACACCTCCGGGAAGAGTGGTGCTATTTGTGGGCAAGCGGGTCCGGCTGTCAAGGTCCCTCGCGCCGGAGGTCAGGCCAGGATGAAGACGGACGTGCTCCTCATCCCGATGGGCGCGCGCTACGCCCAGATGCGGGCGGCGGCGGTGGCCGCCGAGGAAGCGGGCTTCGACGGCCTGTGGACGTGGGATCACTTGCGTGATCCCGAGGCGCCCGCCGGTCCGGGCGTGCCGGAGGCGTGGACCGTGCTCACGGCACTGGCGGCAGTCACCCGGCGCATCGCGCTGGGGCCGCTCGTGCTCAACGTCGCCAATCGCCATCCCGGCGTGCTTGCCAACATGGCGGCCACGCTGCAAGCGGTCTCCGGCGGCCGCCTGCTGCTGGGGCTCGGAGCCGGCGGCAGTCGTCACACTCCCTACGCGGCGGAGCAGGAGGCGATCGGATCGACCGTCGAGCCTGACGCCGTGCGGGCGCGACGCGTCGGCGAGGCCATCGAGCTCATGCGCCGGCTCTGGTCGGGCGAAGGGGGATTTCTCCGACCCGATCCCCCGCCCCCGATCATCGTGGGCGGCTTCGGCCCCAGGATGGCGGCCATCGCGGGCCGCCACGGCGACGGGTTCAACACCCAGGCGATGCACCCGCAGCTCGGCGACCTCGTCCGCATCGCCCGCGAGGCGCACGCGGCGGCGGGGCGCGAGGCGTCGGCCTTCAGCGTGACCGTGTTCGCGGGCATGGACGAGCGCTGGCTCAAGCCGGACTCGCGCGCGCGGCAGATGCTCGCGCGCGTCGGCGTGGACCGGGTGATCCTGCTCCTCGCGCCCCCGTACGACGTGGCGGCGATCCACCGCGCCTCGCCCCGCTGAACACCGCCCCGCCGTGGGCCTTGACCGCGCGGTCGTCCGCGGTGTATTCAGGGGGCCGACCGCAAGCCTCGGCGTCACCTGAGCGGCTTCGCGCATCTCACCTCGAGGGGGCCACATGATGAGGAAGCTGACCATTCTGCGTGCGGCGATCTTCGGCCTCGCCGTCGCTCTCGCAGCGCCCGGGCTGTCGGCAACCGCTCACGCCCAGATGTCGACCATCGTGGAGAGCCCTGTCCCGTCCAGCGCCGAGGCGGCGGCGGTGGCGGACGGGACGGTGCCCGGGTGGCATCGGCGCGTGGGGGAAGGCCCGTTCTCCTTGCGCGATCCGCGCAGCGGCTTCTATCTCGTCATCGGGGGCCACGCCGGCTTCGCGGACGCGACGCGGCTCGAAGACGAGGACGGCTGCGACCGCCCGCGGGCGTTCTTCCTCGGCTGTGAGAACGCGCGGCCGTCGGATTCGCCCGGCACCGGCGGTGGGGGCAGTGTGGGTATCGGCACGCGACTCACGCCGGCGCTGCGCGTGGCGCTGATCGCCACCGGCGAGACCGGCTATCGCTTCCGCAACGACAGGCCGTGGGTCGATGCCGGCTCGGGCGACACCTTCATCGAAAAGTTTTCGATCCACTCCTACCAGGGGACGGCGAATGCCTACCTCGACGTGGCGGGACTGTTCCCGGCGGGGGCGCTCGGTGGCTGGAACCCTTACCTCATGGCCGGCGCGGGGGTGGCGTTCAACATCACCGGTGAGACGAGGGAAGTGAACACCCTCGCCGGCAGCGCGACGGTGATCAACACCTATCCCGGCGGCACCCGCGAGAGCTTCCTCTGGACCGCGGGCGCGGGCGTTCAGTACCGTGTCGCCCCCGGCGTCGTCGCCGACCTGTCCTATCAGTACGTGGACGCCGGACGTTTCCGCGCAGCGGCCGGCACGCCGCAGATCGACGGCATCAGCGGGACACCGTTCGACCCACCCTTCGGGTCGATTCGCGGCGATCTGCGGACGCATCGTCTCGGCTTCGCCGTCAACATCGAGCTCGAGGCCATCGGTCGGTGGTTCAGCGGGCGCTAGGAGCCTGCGGAATATCGAGGAGCGTCGCGGCTCCGCCGCGGCGCTGCCGAGCGCCGGGGGGCTTGGG
>CAYQQT010000364.1:0-4596 GCA_964419375.1 uncultured bacterium | reverse complement strand
GCGGGTAGCGGAAGACTAGTCGTCGAGCTCGGAGACGAAGAGCTCGCCCGGGCGCCACACGCCCGAGAACGTGCGCCGGTGGAGCGGGCAGGGACCGTAGCGGTCGAGGGCGACGAGGTGGTCGGGCGTGCCGTACCCCTTGTGGCGGGCGAAGCCGTACTCGGGGAACTGCTTGTCCGCCTCGAGCATGATGCGGTCGCGCGTGACCTTGGCGATGATGGAGGCGGCGGCCACCGTGGCGCAGCGCGCGTCGCCGTCGACGAGGTTGCGCTGCGGGCAGGGCAGGGAGGGCAGCGCCACGAAGTCGGTGATGACCAGCTCGGGCGCGATGGCCAGGGAGCGCAGCGCCTCCGCCATCGCCAGGCGCGTGGCCTGCAGGATGTTCACGCGGTCGATGGTGAGGTGATCGACGATGCCGACACCCACCGCGAGCGCGCCCCCCATGATGACGCCAAAAAGCTCCTCCCGCCGCTCGGCGGAAAGGAGCTTGGAGTCGCACACGCCGCGGATGCGGCGCTCGGGGGCGACGATCACCGCCGCCGCCACCACGGGCCCGGCGAGAGGACCGCGCCCCGCCTCGTCGACACCGGCCACGCGCGCCACGCCTGCGCGCCAGGCCTGCGCTTCGAACCGGTACGGCGCCGACGGGGGCGGCGTCACGCCTGCACGATGGGCCTACTCGGTGGCGGTGGTGCTCGGAACGACGACGCGCCGCTCTTTCAGGCGGGCCGCCTTGCCGGCGAGGGAGCGGAGGTAATAGAGCTTCGAGCGCCGGACCTTCGCGTGGCGCATGACCTCCACCTTCTCGATGCGCGGCGAGTGGAGGGGAAACGTGCGCTCCACGCCCACGCCGTACGAGATGCGGCGCACGGTGAAGGAGGCGCGGAGGCCTTCCCCGCGCTTGCGGATCACGGTCCCCTCGAACACCTGGGTCCGCTCCTTCTCGCCCTCGATGACCCTCACGTGCACGCGCACGAGGTCGCCGGGGTCGAAGCCCTGGCGGTCCTTCTTGAGCTGTCCGGCTTCAACGAGTCGAATCGCGTCCATGATCCTGGTCCCTTTCTCTCTGCGCGGGCGCGTCCATCGCTGGCGGCGTCTCCCCGCGCTCGAACCGCTCGATCCACTGCCACTCCTCGCTCGACAGCTCCGCGCGCTGGAGCAGGTCCGGGCGCGCGCGCCACGTCTTCCACAGCGCCTGCCTCCGTCGCCAACGCTCGACGCGCGCGTGATCGCCCGACAGCAGCACCGCCGGCACCCGCGCGCCGCGGAAGTCCTCGGGGCGCGTGTACTGCGGCGGCTCCAGCAGTCCGCTCGCGAACGACTCGCGCTCGGCGGCGCCGTCCGCCCCCAGCACGCCCGGGAGCAGCCGCGTCACCGCGTCCGCCACCACCAGCGCGGGCAGCTCGCCGCCCGTTAGCACGTAGTCGCCGATCGAGATGGCGTCGTCGGCGAGCAGCTCGCTCACCCGCTCGTCCACGCCTTCGTAGCGGCCCGCGAGCAGCAGCAGGTGCGTGGCGCCCGCCAGCTCGGCGGCGACCGCCTGCGTGAAGGGCCGCCCCCGCGGATCCATCAGGATCACGCGCGCGCCCGGCGTGCGCAGGTGCTCGACGGCGGCGAAGAGCGGCTCGGGCTTGAGGACCATCCCCCCGCCGCCCCCGAACTGGTAATCGTCGGTGACCCGGTGCTTGCCTGCCGCGTAGTCTCGGAGATTGGCCACCCGGATGTCAACGAGGCCGCGCGCCCGCGCGCGTCCGATCATCGACTCCGACAGCGCCGGCTCCACGATGCCCGGGAACAGCGTGACGATGTCGATCCGCATGTCGCTGCCGCCTACAGGTCGAGCAGCCCTTCCGGGGGCCGGATCACCACGCGGCCCTGCTTGAGGTCCACCTCCCGCACGATCTCGGCCACGGCGGGGATGAGGTGCTCGCGCTCCTCGTCGCCGACCACCCACAGGTCGTGACCGGGCGCGGGCTCGATGCGCAGGACGCGCCCCACGTCCCTGCCCTCCTCCGTGCTCACGCGACAGCCTTCGAGCTGCCAGGGGTAGAACTGCCCCTCCTTGAGCGGCAGCGCCTCCGTCTCCGGCACCGCGAGCAGCCGGCCCGCCAGCCGCTTGGCCGCTTCCGGTGAATCGTAGCCGTCCACCGTCATCAGCACGGCGTCGCCCTGGCGACGGCTGCCGGTGATGCGGCACGGCTCGCGCCCCCCGTCCCGCGGGTCCCACAGCACGCAGGTGTCCAGGCGTGAGAAGCGCGAGGGATCGTCCGTGAGCGGCATGACGCGCACCTCGCCTCTGAGCCCGTACGCGCGGCCGATCTCACCGATGGCGACGAGGCGGTCACTCACCATCGCGCGGGTTGCCGTCAGGCGACCGGCGCGACCGGCTTGGGCGCGTTGGCCATCAGCTTCTTGACCGTGTTCGAGGCCTGCGCCCCCTTGCTGATCCACATCTCCGCCTTCGCGCGATCGATGACGACCACGGGCGGATCGGTGACCGGGTTGTAGTGCCCGATCATCTCGATGAACCGCCCGTCGCGCGGCGCGCGCGAGTCCGCCACCACCACCCGATACCGCGGCCGCTTGCTCGAACCTTCACGTCGGAGTCGAATCGATACCGCCACGTCGTCACCCCCTGAGAGTTGGAAATCCCGGCAGATTCTTCATCCGCCCCAGCTTGCCTTCCATGCCCTTGAACTGCTTCATCATCTTCCGGAGCTGCGCGTACTGCTTGAGCAGCCGGTTGACGTCCTGCACCGACGTGCCGCTGCCGCGCGCGACGCGCTGGCGCCGCGAGCCGTTGATGACGTCCGGATGCTTGCGCTCGCCCGGCGTCATCGAGGAGATGATGGCGTCGAAGCGGTCGAGGTCCGCCTGCTCCCCTTCGAGGTCCTTGGGCCCCGCGCCCTTCAGCATCTTGCCGAAGGGCAGCATACCCATGATCTGGTCGAGGGGGCCCATCTTGCGCAGCTGCGCGAGCTGGTCGCGAAAGTCCTCCAGCGAGAAGGAGTTCTCGCGGAGCTTGCGCACCATCTCCTGCGCCGTGTCGGCGTCGACGCTCGCCTGCGCCTTTTCCACCAGCGACAGCACGTCGCCCATGCCGAGGATGCGCGAGGCGAGGCGGTCGGGATGGAAGGGCTCGAGCGCGTCCGTCTTCTCGCCCACGCCCACGAAGGCGATGGGCCGGCCCGTGACGTGGCGCACGGAGAGCGCGGCGCCGCCGCGCGAGTCGCCGTCCATCTTGGTCAGCACCACGGCGTCGATGCCGACCGCCGCGTTGAACTTCTCCGCCACCGTCACCGCGTCCTGGCCCGTCATGGCGTCCACGACGAGGAGCACGTGGTGCGGCATGAGCTCCTTGCGGATCGCCTTCAGCTCCTCGAGCATCGCCTCGTCGATGTGCAGGCGGCCCGCGGTGTCGAGGATGAGCGGCGTGAGCCCGCGCGTGGCCGCCTCGTCGCGCGCGGCGCGACAGATCTCGAGGGGCGTCTGCGTCGCCTCCCCCACCACGGGCACGTTGATCTGCCCGCCCAGCGTGCGCAGCTGGTCGATGGCGGCGGGCCGGTAGACGTCGGCGGCGGCGAGCAGGGGGTGCTGCCCCTGCTTGGCGTACATGCGGGCGAGCTTGGCGGCGGTGGTGGTCTTGCCGGAGCCCTGCAGACCGATGAGCATGATGACCGTCGGCGGATGCGTGGCGGCGCTCAGGCGATGCCCGCTGCCCCCGAGCAGCTCCACCAGCTCGTCGTGGACGACCTTGACCACCTGGTGCGCCGGCGTGAGTGACTTCAGCACGTCCTGACCGACCGCCTTCTCCTTCACGCGGTCGATGAAGGCCCGCACCACCTTGAAGTTGACGTCGGCTTCCAGCAGGGCCACCCGGACTTCCCGGAGCGCCTCCTGGATGTTCTCCTCCGACAGGCGGCCGCGCCCGCCGAGCCGGTCGAAGATGGTTTGCAGTCTCGTGCTCAAAGAGTCGAACATGGAAAGAGGAAGTGTACGGAACTACTGCCTAAATAGCAACCGCTACAGCAGTTCCACCCTGTCCCCGAGCGAGACGATACCCCCCTCGACGACGTCGCAGTCGAGCGCCATCCGGCCGCCGAAATCGGTCACGATGCGCTTGAGCACGGACATGTCCTGCTCCTGCGTGTCCGGGTCGTAGGTCGTCATCACGCACCGGCCGCGCAGCTTGGCAACCGCGATGACAACGTCACCGATCCGAAGCCTCCGGCCCGGCCACGCGCGCTCGGCCAGCCCTTCCACGCCGGCGATGACGATGTTGGGCCGCAGCCGCCGGTGATCGACCCCCAGCGCCGCGATGGCGCCGTCGGTGGCCACCAGCAGCGGCAGCACGTCGAACCCCTCGCGCCCGTCGTGGCCGGCGAGCGCCGCCTCCTCCTCCTCCGCCGCCAGCCGCACGGCCGTCACCGCTTCGTCCGACGTCCACCGCTCGCCCTCGATGAGCGGCTCGCCGTCGTCGCCGAGGGTCGCGTGAAGCCCCAGCAGCATCGGGTGCGTGCGGGAGGTCACGACGCGCCCGCGCCCGTCCTGGACGTGGACGACCCGATCGCCGGCGATCCCGTCCCGTCCGATCAC
>CAYQQT010000363.1:0-4602 GCA_964419375.1 uncultured bacterium | reverse complement strand
CTCACTCACTAAACTCAATACCCGACTGTCTCATTCCTATTGACAGGTTCCGTGGGATGAGATCGTGGCCGCACCTCGTTTTCTTGATGAGCTTCGACAGGACGGCGTCGACGGCGCCGCGGTCGCGAACAACGCCAAGGCGCTCGGCGTGGACAAAGCCCGCATACCCCCAGCATAGTCACGCTTCATCATACTCTGTGTGCGGCTTACGCCGCGCAGTCCACAGTCGCCGGTCCCGTCATGAACACGATGAAGCTCAGTCGCCGGAATACATCTGCTCTGACACGCCAAGCTCCTGTGAAACCATCAGTCGCGCTAAGAGCCGCAGGACGTATGAGGCCGAGTGCAGTCTGGCGATTTCCGCCATGTCGTCCGCGTCAGAGGGACGCTTGACGCTCGCGTGCGCCACGGCCAGGCGGCAGGCCGTATAGATATAATCCTGAGGCGCTTCACTGCCGCAGTCCGTGAAGAACTGCATCAGCCGTGGGTCCTCGTGAGGCGACGCACCCAATGCTCCAAGATGCTTAGCAATCCATTTCTTGGCCTTAGACGTGTCAGGGCACCTGATCTCGATAATCTTGAAGTAGCTGAGTACCGCATAGCTGACCAGCGCTGTCTCCTCGGCGTTGCGGCCCTCTCGATACAGAGCCAGCGCACGTCGCGTCTCGTCGGACGACGGAATCTGGCGATCGAATAGCCAGTCCGGCGACGTAGAGAACGCCAGGTTTCGTCCTGGGACGGCTACCGGGACAGGATTCCCTGACCAACCGCCTTGCACCACCGCGAACTGGTCACTGCACCAGGTCAGGACACTCAAGAAACGATTAACTATTGTCAGCGCCTCCCGATCAGTTACGCGGTTAGCTCGAAGATCGACGTGGACCGATTGCGTATGGTCCTTAGTCTTCGGCATCAGGGCGAGTTGGTATTGACCGAAGCGAACTAGTGTCTCCTGCTTCGGCCACGTCACTTGCGTATCCACACCAATATTCAAAAACCGAGAATCAGCCCGGACGCCTAGCGCTCGATACCGCGCTTGCAAGGCTTCCTCCGCGTTGTATTCGGAGCCGTCGCCGGCAGGAGGCCCGGGAAATGCGAGAGACCTCGTAATTGCCGTATCCACGCGGTCGAAAAACGCTCGAGTGAATACCACACACCTCGACACTGGGGCATGCAAGCCGTCGACCTCGAAGGAGCGTTCCGCGCCCGGCTGCAGAAGCGACACAGCCAGCTTCGATACAAAGGCAGTCCGCAGGCGAATCTCGCCGTCCGTGTAGACGAGCGTCGCTGAACCGTTGCTATTGGTGAAACGCTCCGCGACCGATAGGGCGAGAGAAACGAGATCCTCGCGCGCGGGGCGGTCGGTCAGAAGAGTCTCTAGTGCCGACGTTAGGGTCGCAGCTCCGCGGAAGGACGCCGGAGCGCCGCCAACCGGCCGCAGGTCACCCAGGATCAGAGCTGCATGTCCGGCCCAGTTCGGATTTACAGGAACGAGTCCCAGGATGGCCGCGGTAATCTCGGCGGTGCTTAGCCGCCGCCCGCGGTTTTCCCGCCCTCGCGGCAGCTTGCCGTAGCTTCGTAGCGAGTCTGCTCGATTAGCAACATCAACTTCGTTGACCGGTGAGACATCGCTTTGCCGGCAACACTCGACGAGTACATATTCGAGGTCCTTTGCAAACAAGCGCTCCTCCAAGCCGCCGGAATGATATCGACTGTAAGTCAATCAACGCACCGGCCGAGCGACTCCGCCTGGTCGTCGACATCGCTGCGGTCAGCCCTCGGCCGGATGAAATGCACCAACGCCTCACCGGGTATAGCGGCTAGTCGGACGAACGGGGACTCGCCGAGACGCCCGTGGCCGAACCAATTCCTGGGTGAAGTCTGGGTAAACGAAAGGGGTTAGCGGCTCCGGCGTCCGCTAACCCCTCGTTATCAATGGTTGCGGGGGCTGGATTTGAACCAGCGACCTTTGGGTTATGAGCCCAACGAGCTACCGGGCTGCTCCACCCCGCGGTGACTCAGACACCTTACCCGAGGGTCCTCGACCCGTCAACCCGCCGGGCAAAAAAAGAGGGCCGGGGTCGTCCCCCGGCCCCCGATGCGACGCGAAACCCTAACGGGTCTGCTTCGCGGGAGTCTGGGGCGTCGACGTACCCGCCGACGGCGAAGCGGCGGGCGACGACGTCGCCGGCGCGGTACCGTCTGAGCCCGTGCGCGGGGTGCCCGTGCCGCTCAGGCGGCCCGTCATGTCGTTGTCCAGCTGGCCCGTCACGGTCATGCCTTCCTTCTTCTGGTAGTCCCGGATGGCGGCGCTGGTGCGGGGACCATGAATGCCGTCTATCGGACCGGGGTTGTAGCCCTTGTCCATGAGCGACTGCTGGGCGTTCCGGACGCCCATCCGGTCAGTCTTCTCGGCGATCTTGTCCGTCGCCTTCTCGGTCTTGTCGACGATCTTGTCCTTGGCCTTCTTCGTGGTGTCGACCACCTTGTCCTTCAGCTCGATGGTCTTGTCCTTGGTCTTGTCGACGGCGCGGTCGAACTTCTCGCCGGCGGTGTCCTTCTTCTCGATCGTCGTCGTCGCGGCAAGCGCCGGCGCCACGCTCCAGGCGGCTGCCAGCGCGACCGCGATCGCAAAAGTCGTCATCGTCTTCATGGGCATTGGCCCTCCTGCGGGAGGGTTGATGCAATACCGACACCAGCGAACAATTGTGCAATCCGTTGCACATCAGTTGATGCGCTTGGCCTTGCCCTGCCACTCCTTGTCGCGCAGGACGAACTTCTGGACCTTGCCGGTGGACGTTTTGGGCAGGTCGCCGAACTCCACGGCGGCCGGCGCCTTGAAATGGGCGATGTGCTCTTTGCAGAAATTGATGATTTCAGTTTCCGTCGCCCGTGCACCCGGTTTCAGGGTCACGAAGGCCTTGGGGCGTTCTCCCCACTTCTCGTCCGGGATAGCCACCACCGCGCACTCCATGACGGCGGGGTGGCGCGCCACGCACTGCTCCACCTCGATGGTCGAGATGTTCTCGCCGCCCGAGATGATGATGTCCTTCTTCCGGTCACGCAGCTCGATGTAGCCGTCCGGGTGCCACACGGCGATGTCTCCGGAGTGGAACCACCCGCCCCGGAAGGCCTCGGCGGTGGCGTCGGGCTGCTCGAAGTAGCCCTTCATAACGTTGTTGCCACGCATGACCACCTCGCCCAGCGTCTCGCCGTCCAGGGGGACGTCCACCATCTTGTCGTCGACCACGCGCACGAGGTCGGCCACCACGTATCCCTGCCCCTGGCGGGCCGCCAGGCGCGCCTGCTCCTCGATGGGCCGGGCGTCCCAGTCGGGGTTCCACGCGCACACGGTGTGCGGCCCGTACGTCTCGGTGAGGCCGTAGACGTGCACGGGACGGAAGCCCAGCTCCTTGAGCCGGCCCAGCAGCGTGGGCGACGGCGGCGCGCCCGCCACCGCGCACGTCACCGGCCGTGAAAGCTTGTGAGCCTTGGGGTCGTTGACGATGCCGATCTGCACGGTGGGAGCGCCGCAGTAGTGGGTGACGCCTTCCTTGTCGATGAGGTCCCAGATGCGGGCCGAGTCGACCTTGCGCAGGCACACGTGGGTGGCGCCGTGCGCGGTGACGCCCCACGTGAAGCACCAGCCGTTGCAGTGGAACATCGGCAGCGTCCACAGGTACTTCGACTCGAAGGTGAGTCCCGTCTCCAGCGTCTCGCCGATGGCATTCAGGTAGGCGCCGCGGTGATGCACCATGACGCCCTTGGGACGCCCGGTGGTGCCGGAGGTGTAGTTGATGGAGATCGTCTCGTACTCGTCCTCGATCCACGGCTCGCACGGCGCGGGGGAGGCGGCGGCCAGGAAGTCCTCGTAGGGATCGCCGGGCGCCCCCGTGTCGTCCACGCGGATCACGCGGATGCCCTCCAGGTCGAGCGGCTTCACGAGCGGCTCCAGCTCATGGTCGACGAAGACCACCTTGGAGCCGGAGTGCTTGATGATGTAACCGATCTCCTCGCTCTTCAGCCGCGTGTTGATGGGGACCAGCACCAGGCCCGCCGCGGGCACGCCGAAGTGCGCCTCCAGCATGGCGGGAATGTTCGGGCAGATGAAGGCGACGCGATCGAGATGCCGCAGGCCGAGCGCGCGCAGGCCGGAGGCGAGACGATTACACCGCTCCTCCAGCGCGCGATACGTGTAGCGCCAGTCACCGTGGACGACCGCAGTCTTGTCGGGGTAGACGTACGCGCTGCGCCGCAGGAACGCCACGGGCGTCAGCTCGGTACGGTAGGGCTGCCGTTCCCTGGAGATCGGCAGCACACGCTTGGCGCTCGACGACATGGCGACCCTCCTCTGCTCGCGCTCACGACGGCGAGTCAGCCACGGATTATACCTACATGGGGCGGCCGCGAAGACCCCGAGCTCCCGGCAGGGCGCTCAAAAAGAACGGCCGCAATCGAGGAGCGCCACGGCTTTGCCGGGGCGCTGCCGAGCGCACAGGGGGAATCGAGGAGCGCCACGGCTTTGCCGGGGCGCTGCCGAGCGCACAGGGGGAATCGAGGAGCGCCACGGCTTTGCCGGGGCGCTGCCGAGCGCACAGGGGG
>CAYQQT010000362.1:0-4619 GCA_964419375.1 uncultured bacterium | reverse complement strand
CCCGCGCGCCGAGCGCGAGCACGTTGGTGGGGTTGTGCTCCCGGCAGAGCCGCGCGGTCACCACATCCCCCGCCACCGCGGCACGGATGCCGGCCACCTTGTTGGCCGCGATCGCCATGCCGACGCCGGAGCCGCACACGAGCAGGCCGCGCTCGGCGGCCCCCACCCGCACCGCGCGCGCGACCGCCGCCGCGATGTCGGGGTAATCGACCGAGTCGGTGGAGTGGGTGCCGAAGTCGGAGACGAGGTGGCCCTGCTCGGACAGCCAGTGCCTGAGGATCTGCTTGAGCTCATACCCCGCGTGGTCGGCGCCCCGCGCGATCATCGCCATCGCCAAGCACCATACCCATTGTGTCTGCACCCGTCAAGCGCCCTACATCTCGGGCCTCGCCCGCCGGCGACGCTCAGATCGACACCCGCTCGGCGTCCCGGGCCACCTCGCAGGGCCAGCGAAGCTGCTCTTCGATCGCCTTCTTCAGGGCGACGGCGGCCTGCGGCTCGCCGTGGACGCAGTACGTCATGTGGGGCGGCTTCGTGAAGGCCTTGAGCCAGCGCAGGAGCTCCGCCTGGTCGGCGTGGGCGGAGAGCGCGTCGGTGGCCGTGATGGTGGCGCGCACCGGCACCTCCTCACCGAAGATCCGCAACGTCCTCGCGCCGTCCCGGAGCAGGCGGCCGCGCGTGCCGGCGGCCTGGTAGCCCGCGAAGAGCACGGTGGTGCGCTCGTCGCCCAGCCGATGCTGAAGGTGATGGAGGATGCGGCCGCCGGTGGCCATGCCGCTGCCCGCGATGACGATGATCGGCCCCTCCAGCGCGTTCAGCCGCTTGGACTCCTCCGCGGTGCGGGTGACGGCAAAGCGGGCCGGGGTGAACGGCGTGCCGCCGGCGGCGGTGACCTTCGCCGCCGCGCTGTCGTGCTCTTCGCGGTGCGCCGCGTAGATCTTCGTGGCCTCGATGGCCATGGGACTGTCGAGGTAGACGGGCAGCTTGGGGATCCTGCCCGCTTCCTCGAGCTCGCGCAGGATGTAGAGCAAGTCCTGCGTGCGGCCGATGGCAAAGGCGGGAATGAGCAGCCAGCCCCGCCGCTCCACGGCGCGCTTGACCGCCGCCTCGATGACGGGCGTGCCGTCGTCCCTGGGGTGCACGCGGTTGCCGTACGTGGACTCCACCAGCAGCGTGTCCGTGCGCTGGACGACCTCCGGGTCGCGCATGACGGGCACGTCGTAGCGGCCGAGGTCGCCCGAGTACACGAGCCGCCGGCCGCCCACGGCCACCTGCACGATGGAGGCGCCCAGGATGTGTCCTGACCGCCGGAGGACCGCGTCCACGCCCGGCGCGGGCACGAAGCGCTCGTCGAACGGCACCGGCCGCACCTGGCGCAGCGTGCGCTGCGCATCCTCGCCGGTGAAGAGCGGCAGCGCGGGCCGATGCTTCGTCTTACTCTTGCGGTTGCGGAACTCCGCCTCCTCCTCCTGCAGGTGCGCGGCGTCGGGCAGCATCACCCTCAGCAGGTCGGCGGTTCCCGGCGAGCAGAAGATGGGTCCTTCGAACCCCTCGCGTACCACCCGCGGCAGGTAACCGGAGTGGTCGATGTGCGCGTGGGACAGCAGGATCGCCTGCAGCGAGCGCGCGGCGAAAGGCGGGGGCTGCCAGTTGCGCTCGCGCAGCTCGCGCAGGCCCTGGAACATCCCGCACTCGAGCAGCACGCGCGCGCCCTCCGCCTCCAGGAGGAACTTCGCGCCGGTCACCGTCCCCGCCGCGCCCAGGAACGTCAGCGACGGCGTCATGGCGCCACCGGTGCCGGCCGGCGCACCGGGTACTCAAAGGTCTCCATGACGGCGCCCTCCACGCCCGCCGCCACCAGGCGCGGGATATCCAGCCGCGCCTCCGCCGCCCGCACCTCGTCGTGCGACATGCGCGTGAACGGATGGCGCGGCACGAAGAGCGTGCAGCAGTCGGCGTCGGGCTCGATGGAGGTCTCGAAGGTCCCGAGCCGCCGCGCCTCGTCGGTGATCTCGAGCTTGTCCATGCCGATGAGGGGGCGCAGCACCGGCACCGTGGCCGCCTCGTCGATGGCGGCGATGTTCTGGAGCGTCTGCGAGGCGACCTGCCCGAGGCTCTCCCCCGTCGCCAGCGCGAGCGCCCCCGTGCTCGCCGCGATCGCCTCCGCGATGCGGATCATGAGCCGGCGATAGACCACCACGCGCGCGGGCGGCGTCACGCTGAGCACGACCTCGCGCTGGATCTCGCCGAAGGGCACGAAGAAGAGGCGGGAGAGATACTGCCACTCCGTCAGCCGCTGCACGAGCACGCGCGCCTTGTCCTGCGAGGTGGCGGGCAGGTAGGGCACGCTGTGGAAGTGGACGAAGACGACGCGGCAGCCGCGCTTCATCATCCGCCACGCCGCCACCGGCGAGTCGATGCCGCCGGAGAGGAGGGCGGCCACCGTCCCGCTCGCGCCCACGGGCAGCCCGCCGGGGCCGCTGACGCGGTCGAGCGACACGAAGGTCTCCGCGGGCAGCACCTCCACGTAGATGGTGACGGCCGGGTGCTCGAGGTCGACGCGGCTCTTCACCAGCGACAGGACGAAGGCGCCCAGCTCGCGGTTCATCTCCACGCTCGAGAGCGGATAGGTCTTGAAGGCGCGGCGCGCGGTGATCCGGAAACTGGAAAACTCGCGTCCCTCCACCAGGCGCGCGATGACGCCCTTCATCGCGTCGATGGTCGACGGCACGCGGTAGGCGAGCGCCGCGCTCGCCACGCCGCACACGCGCAGCACGCGGTCGCGCGCCACCTCCGGGTCGGGGTTGGCGTCGAGATCGATGAGGATGCGTCCCGAGAGCTGCTGCACGCGGGCAGGGCCGACGTCGGCGGTGGCCCGCTCGAGGTTGCGCACGAGGTGACGCAGAAACAACGGCCGGTTGCCGCGCTTGAGGCTGACCTCGTGGTAATGCACCACGACGACGGGGCGCAGCCGGGTCATGTTCGTGGTCGGGGGGAGCGAGCGCCGCTCCCCCCGACACCCCCCACCGCACCCCCCACGGCAAGCAGCATCGTTGGGCGCACTCAGCCCAGCTCCGCGACGAGGGTGCGCGCGCGGGCGAGCTCGGCGGGCGTATTGACGTTCATGAAGAGGACGTCGGGCGCACGGTGGCGGGCGACGTCGGCTTCCGGGATCTCGACGACACGGACGTCGGGAAAGAAGCCGATGATCTTGAAGCGCCCCTCGCGCAGCCGCGCTTCCATCGCGGGCAGGCACGCCTTCGCGTACGAGGCGTGCATGGTCTCCAGCATGTCGCCCACGCGCGGGATGACGACGTCGGCCTCCCCTGCCCGGCCCGCCACCAGCCTCGCGACCTCCGGATGCAGGAAGGGCATGTCGCAGGCGACGGTGAAGACGGCGTCGCCCTTCGCCGCCGCGAGGCCGGAGAAGATACCGCCCAGCGATCCGTGATCCGGGAAGGCATCGGGGATCATGGGCAGTCCGAGAAACGCGTAGAGGTCGGGAGTGTTGGTCACGATGAGCAGGTCGTCCACGGCCGGCGCGACCGCCGCCAGGACACGCTCGATGATACGCCGTCCGCCCACCTCGAGGAGCGCCTTCGGCTCCCCGCCCATGCGCGTGCTCTTGCCGCCCGCCTGGATCACCCCCGTCACTTTCACAGGCGCACCGCGCCCGCGCGGAGGACACGCGGGGGATCGACGGTGACGTCGAGCACCGTCGAGGGCGGGCCACCCGGCGTGGCGCCGCCGTCGAGCACGAGGTCGATGCCGCCGTCGAAGTGCCGGAGGACCTCCGCCACGGTGGCGGGGGCCTCCGCGCCCGATGGGTTCGCGCTGGGGGCGGTCACGGGAGCGCCGAGCGCCGCGACGAGACCGCGCGCCACGGGATGCGACGACATCCGCACGCCCACGGTGGCCGTCCCCGCGGTAATGCCAGGAGGTAGACCCGGGCGGGCGGGCATCACGAGCGTGAGCGCTCCCGGCCAGTGACGCTCCATGAGCGCGCGCGCGGCAGACCCCACCTCGGCAACGGCCTCCGCCATCGCGACCGAATCCACGAGGACGAGCACGGGCTTGCCGGCGGGCCGGCCCTTTAGCGCGAGCAGCCGGTCGACGGCGGCGGCGTCGAGGGCGGCGGCACCGAGGCCGTAGAACGTCTCCGTGGGAAAGGCGATCACGCCTCCCAGCCTGAGGGCGCGGGCCGCCTCGCGCAAGCCATCGGCCTCGGGCGATAGCGCGGACACGACGATGACGCGCGTGGGCGTGGCGGCCGTCAGCGCGGCGGCGCTTGGGCCCGCAGCGCCGCCTCCACCCGCTTCGCGCCCTCGTCGACCTTGTCGGAGAGGTGCTTGCGGTAGGCGGCGAGGCGCTCGCGAAGGGCGGCGTCGCCCACGGCGAGAATCTGCGCGGCGAGAATGGCGGCGTTGGCCGCGCCCCAGGCACCGATGGCCATCGTCGCCACCGGCACGCCCTTCGGCATCTGCACCATCGACAGCAGCGCGTCCATGCCCCCGAGGGGCGTGGAGGCGATGGGCACGCCGATGACGGGCAGCGCCGAGGAGGCGGCGAGGACACCGGGCAGCGCGGCGGCGCCGCCGGCGGCGGCGATGAGCACGCCG
>CAYQQT010000361.1:0-4640 GCA_964419375.1 uncultured bacterium | reverse complement strand
GGCGACGCCATCGTGGCCACCGCGTGGCAGTCGGCGGCGGTGGCGGCGGCGGCGCCCGCGCGCAGCGGCGTGCCTTTCTATCTCGTGCAGCACTACGAGAGCCTCTACCACGGGGCGCCCGCGGAGGTTGACGCAACCTATCGGTTCCCGCTGCGGAAGATCGTCATCTCGACGTGGCTGGCCGACATCATGCGCGACCGGTTCGGCGCCACCGCCCCCGTCGTCGTCACCCCCGTCGACCCGGATCTCTTCCACCGCGTACCGCGCGCGCGGCCGAGGCCGGGCCTGCGCGTGCTGATGCTGCACCACAAGTACGCGTGGAAGGGCGTGGCGGACGGGCTGGAGGCGGTGCGCCGAGTGAAGGAGCGGCTGCCTGCGCTGCGGCTCGTCGGCTTCGGCGTCAAGCGGCCGCGTGGCCCCAGCCCCTACGACGAATTCCACGCCAACGTCGACCAGTCGGGCCTGGCGGCGCTCTACAGCGGCTGCGATATCTACTTGTGCCCGTCGTGGGACGAGGGGCTCGGGATGCCGTCCATGGAGGCGATGGCGTGCGGCGCCGCGCTCGTCACCTACGACAACGGCGGCTCGCGCGATTACGCCAAGGACGGCGAGACGGCGCTCGTGGCCCGCCGCCGCGACGTGGACGATCTCGCCGCCAAGCTGGAGCGGATGGCGACGGACGCGGCGCTGCGGGACCGCCTCGCCACCGCGGGCGCCGCCTTCGTCACCACCGCCTTCGACTGGGAGCGCGCGGTGCTCCGGATGGAGAGCGTTCTGGCGGCTCCGCCGCGCCCTTGACGCGCCGCCGCCCGCTCGCTACAGTGCCGGCACCTTTTACAAAGGAGGCCCCATGCGCCGATCGGTCCTTGCCACGGCGGCAGTTCTGTGTATCTCCCTTTTCTTCGCTTCCTCCGCTTGGGCGCTATGCTCGCAAGCTGACCTCACAGGAAACTGGCGGATCTACGTCAGCGGATCGGACAACTTTGGCTCCTTTTGGACCCGGTGCACGATAAGAATCGGGTCCACCGGCAACGTCGTGGTCGGCTCGGGCAGCTTATGCCTCACCGACGAGGGGGAACAGTTCGGGCTGACGGGAGGCACCCTGACCTTGAGGTCGGCGTCGGCGTGCTGGGTGTCAGGGACGGTGAACACTCCCAACGGAACAAACAGGGTGAGGGACGCGGGGTTGGACAGGGGTAAGACGGTGATCAGTGGTGTCGGTATCGATCCCGTCGGGGAACGCTTCTCGTTCACCGGGGTGAAGCGCTAGCAGGTCCGCCGCGCGCCGCGGCGCGGGCGCTCTAGTGCGAAGCCGCCCGCGTCGTGTCCGCTCTCCTCGACGGCTCAGGGTCCATCGTGGCTTCGTACCGCGTCACGGAGCGGGCGAGGTTCTTGTCCGTGATGAGCCCCTGGGCCTTCATGTCCTTGAAGATCCGGCCCCAATCCTGACCACTCACCCTGCGCGCGGCGATCTGGTCCAGCGTGAGCGGCGCTGCGGCAGCGTCGGCGGCGGGCGTCGTCTGCGCGAGGAACAGCGCCTGCGCGATCTTCTGGTGGCCCGGCGCCAGCGCGTCGTACGGGCTTCGCCGCGCCGCGGACTGGGCGCCGGCGATGGCCGTGCAGAGGAACATTCCGACGGCGGCGAGGAGCACCGCGCGCTTCATCGCAGACTCGCGTGAGAGCGGATGTCGCGCAGGCGCGGCTCGGAGGCGTTGAGCTTGCCCGTGAGCGCCCGCAGCTCACGCTCCATGTCGTCGAGGCGCCGTGCCAGCCGATGGCGCTTGGTGTGCAATGACTGGACGAGCGCGTCGACGGCGGCGATCACGTCTTGCTGAGCGGCTTCTCGGACGGCGGTACGCACACGTGCCTCCTCACTCCCAATTGGCTACGGTCCCTTCTAGAGCAAAACGGATGCCGTGGCAGAGCGCCGATTTCGTGCGGCTTTACAGCCACCACAGTCACGTGTTGGGTGTCAGCGGTGACATTCGTTGTCACAATGTGGCGGGAACGGACATGTCGCGGCGCGTGATAAAATTGGCCCGAAATGCCGATTTATGAATACGACTGCTCGGATTGTCGCCGCCGCGTGAGCGTCCTCGTTCGCACGATCGCCACCGCGTCCGAAGCCAGGTGCCCGCGCTGCGGGGGCGCCGGGCTCACGCGTCTGATGTCTCGCTTCGCCACCGTGAAATCCGAAGACGCGCGCCTGGAATCGCTCGCGGACTCGTCCAGCTATGGCGACCTCGACGAGAACGACCCCGGCAGTGTGACGCGCTTCATGAAAAAGATGGGCAAGGAGTTCGGCGACGACCTCGGCGACGACTTCGAGTCCGCCGTGGACGAGGCGATGACCGAGAGCGACGCCGAAGGCGCGGGCGGGGCGGGAGAGGAATCCATCGAGTCGTCCGGCGCGTCCGAGGAGTTGTGAAGGTCGAGATCCACGACCGCCTCGAGGCCATCGGCTCCGGGGCCTGGGACGAAGTGGCGGCCGCGTGCCGCCTGCGCGCACCCTTTCTGACGTGGACGTGGCAACAAGAATGGGTGCACGCCTTCGCAAAAGGCTGTCGACTCGAGATCCGCGCCGTCAAGGACCCCGCCGATCGCCTCCTCGCCCTCCTGCCTCTCTACGAAGTCGAGCCCGGCCTCCTCCGCATCGTGGGCGGCGCCGACGTGTCCGATTACCTCGATCTGATCGCCGTCGAGGGCCGCGAGGACGAAGCGTGGACCGCGCTGCTGCAATCGCGCGCGGCGGACCCGGCACGGTGGCGGCTGCACGCGGTGCCCGCGGCCTCGCCCACCGTGACCACGCTTCCCGCGCTCGCCGCCGCGTGCGCGCTTGCGGCCTCGAGCACGGTGGAGGAGCGCTGCCCCGTGCTCACGCTGCCGGACTCGTGGGACGCCTACCTCGAGACGCTGTCCGGAAAGCACCGGCACGAGATCAAGCGCAAGCTGCGGCGCTTCGAGCGAGAGGAGCCGGACGCGCGCGTGACGCAGGTGAGCGCGCCCGCCCACATCACGGCGCGGCTCGGCGACTTCCTCGCGCTGCACCGCCTGTCGCGCGTGGGCAAGGCGAAGTTCATGGACGCGCGCATGGAGGCGTTCTTCCGCGCCGCCCTTCCCGCGCTCGCGGAGCGCGGGGCGGCGCGGCTCTGGCTGCTCGAGACGGGGCAGGGACCCATCGCGTCCTTCATCTGCCTGGAGTGGGAAGGCTGCGTGGGCCTCTACAACTCCGGATTCGATCCCGCCCGCGCCGCGCTCTCGCCCGGGCTCGTGCTCCTCACGCACCTCATCCGCGCTGCCATCGCGCGCGGCTGCGGGCGCTTCGACTTCCTGCGCGGCGAGGAGCGCTACAAGTACGAGTTCGGCCCCACGCCCGAAGACGTCCACTGCGTGGAGATCGGGCCCATGGCGCCATGAGCCTGCGCGTGGCCATGCTGAGCGTGCACACGTGCCCCCTCGCCGCGCTGGGCGGCAAGGAGACGGGCGGCATGAACGTGTACGTGCGCGAGCTCGTGCGCGAGCTGGGCCGTATGGGCCTCGCGGTCGACGTCTTCACGCGCTCGCAGAACCGCGACATCCCGCGCGTCGTGCAGATGGCCGAGGGCGCGCGCGTGATCCACCTGCCCGCCGGGGTGGAGGCGCCGATGGCGCGCGACAAGGTGCACGAGCACCTCGACGAGTTCGTCGACGGCGTGGAGGCGTGGCGGATCGCCACCGGCGTCGAGTACGACCTCGTCCACGGCCACTACTGGCTCTCGGGCACGGTCGGCCTCGAGCTGCGGGAGCGGTGGGCGGTGCCCCTCGTGCAGATGTTCCACACGCTCGGCCGTCTCAAGAACGCGGTGGCGGCCGCCTCCGAGGAAGTGGAGCCCGCGCTGCGGCTCGCCGAGGAGGAGCGCATCGTGGCGGGCGCCGACCGGCTCATCGCCGCCAGCGCGGTGGAGCGCGACTATCTCGTCGACCGCTACGGCCCCGATCCTGCCCGCGTGGCCGTGGTGCCGTGCGGAGTGGACACCGTGCTCTTCGCCCCCTCGGACGCGGCCGCCGCCCGCGCCGGCCTCGGCTTCGGCCCCGGCCCGCTGCTGCTCTACGTCGGCCGCATCGCGCCCATCAAGGGCCTGCACACACTGCTCGACGCCATCGCGCGCCTGCGCGCGGCGGGCCGCCCGCTCGAGCTGCTCATCGTCGGCGGTGACACTGACGAGACGCTCGACGGTCACGAGGCCGACCTGCGCCGCCGCCTGGAGACCCTCGGCCTCGGCGACACCGTCCGCTTCATCGGCGCGCAACCTCAAGAAAGGCTGCGCGCGTACTACGTGGCCGCCGACGCCACCGTGCTGCCGTCGTACTACGAGTCCTTCGGCATGGTGGCGCTGGAGGCGATGGCGTGCGGCCGCCCCGTGATCGCCTCCCGGGTGGGGGGGCTGCAGACGACCGTGCGCGACGGCGTCACCGGCGTGCTCGTCCCCGAGCACGATGCCGCCGCGCTCGCGGAGATGATCGACCGCGTGATGGGCGATGCCGCGCTGCGCTGGCGCCTCGGCCGCGAGGGCGTCCGCTGGGCCGCCCAGCACCGCTGGCCCTGCGTCGCCGAAGCCATCGTCCGCGAGTACGCCACCCTCGTCGCCAGCGCCCAGGAC
>CAYQQT010000360.1:1513-4641 GCA_964419375.1 uncultured bacterium | reverse complement strand
GCGAGCGCGCAGCGCGGGGCGAAGCTGCAGCCCGGCGGCACGTGGGCGAGGTCGGGCGGCTGGCCTTCGATGGCCGTCAGGGGCGCGCGGCCACCGCCGAGCGTGGGCAGACAGCTCAGCAGGCCGATGGTGTAGGGATGTCGCGGCCGCGTGAAGATCTCGCGCGTCGTGCCCGTCTCCACGATCCGTCCCGCGTACATGATCGCCACGCGATCGCAGAGCTTGGCCACGATGCCGAGGTCGTGGGTGACGAAGACCATGGCCAGGCTCGTGTCGCGCTGGAGGTCCTTCAGCAGCCTCAGGTACTGGGCCTGGATCGTCACGTCGAGCGACGTGGTGGGCTCGTCGGCGATGAGCAGGCTCGGCTGGCAGGAGATGGCGATGGCGCCCGCGACGCGCTGGCGGATGCCTCCGCTCATCTGGTGCGGGTAGGCGTGCACGCGGCGCTCCGGATCGCTGATCCGCACCTGGCGCAGCAGCTCGATCACCCGCGCGTGGAGCGCGCGGCCCCGCAGCCCGCGGTGCAGCCAGAGGGTTTCGGCGATCTGCGCGCCCACCGTCATGGCGGGGTTGAGCGAGGCCATGGGGTCCTGCAGGATCATCGCGATCCGCGATCCTCGCAGCCGCCGCATCTCCTCCGGGCTCTTGGCGAGCAGATCCTCGCCCTCGAAGAGGATCTCGCCGCCGACGATGCGGCCCCCGGGCTCGGGCACCAGACGCAGGATCGACAGGCACGTCATCGACTTGCCCGAGCCCGACTCGCCCACGATCCCGAGCGTCTCGCCGCGGCGCACGGACAGGGTGGCGCCGTCGACCGCCTTCACGACGCCGCGCCGCGTGTAGAAGTACGTGCGCAGGTCGCGGACGTCCAGCAGCGCGTCACTCATCGCCGCTCACACCTGGCGCAGCTTGGGATCGAGCCGGTCGCGCACCCAGTCGCCGAGGATGTTGAGCGACAGCACCGTGACGAGGATGGCGATGCCGGGCAGGATCGACACCCACCACGCGCGCTCGATCAGCCCCCGTCCGTCGGCCACCATCACGCCCCAGGACGGCGTGGGGGGCGGGATCCCGACGCCGAGGAAGCTGAGCGCGGCCTCCAGCACGATGACGTAGCCGACGTGCAGCGTGGCCAGCACCAGGATCGAGGGCACGAGGTTGGGGACGACGTGGTGGAACATGATCGTGAGATTCGAGCAGCCGGCGACGCGCGCCAGCGCCACGAACTCCTGCTGCTTGAGCCCGAGCGTCTCGCCGCGCACGAGGCGGGCATAGCTCGGCCACAGCAGGAACACGACGACGATGATCACGTTGGTGAACGACGGCTCGAACACCACGGAGAGCAGCACCGCGATGAGGATGCCGGGCAGCGACAGCGAGATGTCGACGAGCCGCATGAGGATCGTCTCCACCCAGCCGCCCAGGAAGCCGGCGAGGAGGCCGACGAATGAGCCGAACGTTCCCGTGAGCGCGATGCCGACCACCGACACCGAGAGCGAGATGCGGGCGCCGTACACGAGCCGGCTCAGCGTGTCGCGGCCGAGGCGGTCCGTGCCGAGCGGATGGGCGGCGGTGGCCCCGTCCATGCCGAGGGGCGGGATCAGCCGCTCGCCCAGCGTGCCCTCGACGGGCGAGCGGGGCGCGATCAGCGGCGCGAACACCGCGCACACCACGAGCGTGGCGACGATCACGAGGGGAATCGCGGGGGGCCGCCGCCCGTCACGGCCGCGATCAGCGGCGGCGGTCTCCTGCACGGCGAGGGCCGACGGCGTGCTCACGCGGAGTACCGGATCTTCGGATTGAGATACGCGTACAGGATGTCGACGAGGAGGTTGACGGCGATGTACATGGCGCTGAGGAAGAGGACGACCGTCTGCACGATCGGATAGTCACGGGAGTCGACCGCCTCGATGACGAGCAGCCCGAGTCCCGGCCAGCTGAAGACCGTCTCGATGATGATGGAGCCGTTCAGGAGCGCCACGAAGACGAGGGCGGCGAAGGTGATCACCGGCAGCGCGGCATTCTTGAAGGCGTGCTTCCAGATCACCTGGCGTTCGGGCAGTCCCTTGATCCGGGCCAGCTTGACGTACTCGCTGCCGAGCACGTCGAGCATCGCCGAGCGGGTCAGCCGCATGAGCCCCGCCACCGCGAACCAGCCGAGGGTGATGCCGGGCAGGATGACGTGCAGCGGCGTGCCGCGTCCCGACGTCGGCAGCAGGCGCAGCAGCACGCCGAAGACGAGGACGAGCAACAGCCCCAGCCAGAAGGGCGGCACCGCCTGCCCGAGGGCGGCGAAGGCGCGGGCGGCGTAGTCCAGCCTGCTGCCGCGCCGGACGGCCGCGTAGACACCGACGGGCAGGGCGACCACGATCACGATGAGCACGGCGAGGCCGCCCAGCTCGAGGGTGGCGCCGTACCGCTCGAGGATGAGATCGAGGGCGGGGCGGCGGAAGCGGATCGACTGGCCGAAGTCCCCGTGCAGCGCGCGCGTCGCGAACCACCAGTACTGCACGGGCCAGGGGCGATCGAGGCCGAGATAGGCGCGCATCATCTTGATGTCCGCCTCCGTCGCCTCCGGCGGCGCCATGATCTGAATGGGGTCGCCCGACAGGCGCACGAGCGCGAACACGATCACCGACACCACGAACATCGACACGAGAGACTGCACGACTCGTCCGGCAATGTAACGCTGCACGCCGCCGCCGCTGCCTAGCCCGAACGAGTCGTGAGACGGGACAATCGCCGTCGCCGTCGAGTGCTCTGCCACCAACGTCGGGCGGGGCGGTGCGCGGTGGTGGCGCTCGGGGTTGCGGGACCACGTGGATGGTGGCCGATTCGGATCGGGGGTGGCTGGGCTCCATCTACGGGCCTTGTGCGGTCCCGGTGAGTGGGAAACGGGTCCCGCAACCCCGAGCGCCACCGCCGCGCGCCGCCCCGCCCGCCTCGCGCTGCGATCTCGTGAATCATCCGGTGAAGTGGCGCCGCGAGCGGAGGCGCTCCGGGGTCCGAGGACCCGTTTCCCACTCACCAGCACCGTACACGGCGTGTCGATGGAGCCCAGCCGCCACGGGCAGACGCGGACACCGACCACGTGGTCTCGGGACCCCGGAGCGCCTCCGCTCGCGGCG
>CAYQQT010000360.1:0-1413 GCA_964419375.1 uncultured bacterium | reverse complement strand
GAATCATCCATCTAGCGCGCGGCGCTCACGTACTCGTAGTTCGTCTCCGCCGGCGTGAAGGCGAGCTTCTGCCAGCCGCCGACCTTCTTGCTCGACGCCCACGTGATGGATTTCATCCCGAGCATGACGCCGTGATAGCCGTCGTAGAGCCGCTGCCCGATCTCGCGTGTCATGGCCACGCGCCGGTCGACGTCGAACTCCCGCATGGCGGCGTCGATCTCCTGGTCGTAGGTGCCGTCGAGCAGCAGGTTGAAGGCGCCCTTGGCGTGGATGACGCGCTCCCAGCCCGCGACCGGCTCGTCGTACGGCGGCGAGCCGTAGACGGAGAACGTCTTGTTCGTCTTCCGCAGCCTCCCCTTGGGGCCGAAGCTACTGGTCGCCTCCGGGACGCGCTTGACCTTGATGCCGATCTTCTCCCAGTCGAGCGCCACCGCCTCCATGACGTCGGGCCCGTCCTGCGCCACGAGCTGGACCATCGGGTTCACGCGCACCTCGAAGCCGCCCGCGTGCCCGGCCTCCGCGAGGAGCTTCTTGGCGCGCTCGGGGTCGTACGCGGGCAGCTTCCACTCCGTGCTGTAGCCCTTGTTGAACGGATAGTAGTAGTACGAGTACGGCGCCTCGCTGCCCCGTCCCTTCCAGAGGCCGCTCATGATCGCCTTCTTGTCCACGGCGAGGTTGAGCGCCAGACGGACCTTGCGGCCGTTCTCGAGGCTCCTGGCGTTGCCCGGCTCGCCCACCCACGGGCACGCGGGGCAGTAGTCCTCGCGATCGGGCGTCGTCTGGCCGGTCAGGATCACCCAGTACTGCGCGGCGTTCGGTGTCTCGTGGATGCGCAGCCCCGCCTTCTGCGCCTGCTCGAGGAAGTCGCCGAAGACCTGGGCGATGTCGATCTCGCCCGTGCGCAGGCCCGACAGCCGCGTCGCGGGCTCGGGGATGCGGCGGATGATCATCTCCTTGAAGTCCGGCGTCTTGCGCCAGTGGTTGGCGACCGCCTCGAAGCGGTGGTAGTCGCCCTGCTTGCCCTCGACGTGGCGAAAGGGGCCGGTGCCGATGGGATGGACCGACGCCTTCTGCTCGCCCACCGACTCGAAGTACTTCTTCGAGATGGTGTTCTGGTAGCCGACGTACTGCGTGAAGAGCGAGGGCACCACCCACGAGCGGTTCTTGAAGTGCATCACCACCGTGAGCTTGTCGGGCGTCTCGATCCGGTCGAGGTTATTGCGGAAGAAGTACGCGGAGCCGCCCAGCGCGTCGGGCTTGAAGCTCTGCTCGACGGTGAACTTGACATCCTCGGCGGTGAGGTCGCCCCAGCCCTCGTGGAACTTCACGCCCGAGCGCAGCTTGAAGGTCCACGTGCGCATCTCGTTCGAGGGCTTCCATTCCGTGGCGAGTCCCGGGCGGTACTCCCAGGTC
>CAYQQT010000359.1:0-4649 GCA_964419375.1 uncultured bacterium | reverse complement strand
GCTGGCGGCCGCCGAGGCCATCGCGCACGTGGGCGCGCGCCCGATGACGCCGCTGGCGGACCTGGCGGGAGCGCTGCTCGCATGAGCGGCGGCGCCGCGCTGGACGCCAAGTACGCGCGGCTCCTCCATCTCCTGCGCGAGCTGGAGAGCGTGGTGGTGGCCTTCTCCGGCGGCGTCGACTCCACGCTGCTCGCGCGCGCCGCCAAGGACGCGCTCGGCGAGCGGGCGGTGCTCGTGACGGCCGACTCCGAGACGTACCCGGCGGGCGAGCTGCAGGAGGCGCGGCGGCTCGCCGCCCTCATCGGCCTGCGCCACGTCGTGGTCCACACGGACGAGCTGGCGAATCCGGAGTACGCGAAGAACGGCGCCAACCGGTGCTTCTTCTGCAAGGAAGAGCTCTTCACGCACCTGGCGCCGATCGCCGAGCGCGAGGGGTGCCGCGCGCTCGTGTACGGCGCCAACGTCGACGACCTCGGCGACCACCGGCCGGGGATGCAGTCGGCGCGGGAGCGCGGCGTGCGGGCGCCGATGATCGACGCCGGCCTCACCAAGGCCGACATCCGCGCGCTGTCGCAATCGCTCGGCCTGCCCACGTGGGACAAGCCCGCCTTCGCATGCCTGTCGTCGCGCTTCCAGTACGGCGACCGCATCACCGCGGACAAGCTGCGGCAGATCGACGCGGCGGAGGAGGTCGTGCGCTCCCTCGGCTTCCGCAGCTTCCGTGTCCGTCACCACGACCGCCTCGCGCGCCTGGAGATCGCGCGCGAGGAGATGCCGCGCTTGTGGGAGGACGGCCGGCACGAGACCATCGTGACGCGCCTACGCGCCCTCGGCTATGTGTACGTCGCCCTCGATCTCGACGGCTTTCAGTCGGGAAGCGCCAACCGGCTCCTCGGCCTCTCGCGCGCGCACCATGGATAGCGAGAGCCTGCGGCGGCTGCTCGGCGAGGTGAGCGCCGGCCGCCTCGATGTCGAAGCGGCGCTCGAGCGGCTGCGTGCCCTGCCGTACGCCGATCTCGGATTTGCCAAGGTCGACCTGCATCGCGCCCTGCGCGCGGGCGCGCCGGAAGCGGTGTTCTGTCCCGGCAAGACGCCGGAGCAGGTGGTCGCCATCGTGCGCCGCCTTGCCGCCGAGCATCCCAACGTCCTCGCCACGCGCGCCGACGAGCGGGTGGCGGCCGCGGTGGCGGCCTGCGGCTTGCCGCACCGGTACGCGGCACGCGCGCGGCTGCTCGTCGTGCGGCCGGAAGCGGTGGAGGGCATCGGGCTCATCGTGGTGGCGGCGGCGGGGACCGCTGATGAGCCGGTGGCGGACGAGGCCGCGCTGGTGGCGGAGGCGCTCGGCAACCGCGTGGAGCGGGCGAACGACTGCGGCGTCGCCGGCCTGCACCGGCTTCTCGCGCAGCGGGAGCTGCTCTCGGAGGCCAACGCGATCATCGCCGTGGCAGGCATGGACGGCGCGCTGCCGAGCGTCATCGCCGGACTCGTCGACCGCCCGGTGATCGCGGTGCCCACCAGCATCGGCTACGGCGCCTCGTTCGATGGCCTCGCCGCCCTGCTCGCCATGATGAACGCGTGCGCGCCGGGAGTGTCGGTGGTGAACATCGACAACGGCTACGGCGCCGCGCACCAGGCGAGCCAGATCAACCACCTCGTCGCCAAGATCCGCTGACCGCCCCGCCGTGCGCGCGGTCCATTTCGACTGTCCGAGCGGCGCCTCCGGCGACATGATCCTCGGCGCGCTCGTGGACGCGGGTGTCTCCATCGACATGCTGCGGACGGAGCTGAGAAAGCTCGCGCTGCCGGGCTGGGAGATCACCGCGCGCGAGGTGAGGCGGGGAGCCTTCCGGGCCACCAAGGTCGACGTCGACACGGGGGCCCATCACGACCACCGCCATCTCGGTGACATCGTCGGCATCCTGCGCGGGAGCACGCTCGCCGAGCCCGTCAAGGAGCAGGCACAGCGAATCTTCACGCGCCTCGCGGACGCGGAAGCCCGCGTGCACGGCTCCACCCGCGAGGAGGTCCACTTCCACGAGGTGGGCGCGGTGGACGCCATCATCGACATCACGGGCGCCGCCGTGGCCCTCTCGCTGCTCGGCGCCGAGAGCGTGTCGGCTTCCGCGCTCCCCATCGGCAGCGGCTTCGTGCAGGGCGCCCACGGCCGTATTCCGATCCCGGCCCCGGGCACCGCGGAGCTGCTGCGTGGATTTCCGGTGGTGGACACGGGCGTCGCCGGCGAGCTGGTGACTCCCACGGGGGCGGCCATCATCACCACGCTCGCCCAGGCGGTGGGCCGGATGCCGGCCATGACCGTGAGCGCCATCGGCTACGGCGCGGGCACGCGCGATCTGCCCGACACGGCCAACGTGCTGCGCTGCTTCGTCGGCGAGCGGGCCGCGGCGCCCGCGACGGCAGGCGACACGATCACGCAGATCGAGACCACCATCGACGACATGTCGCCGCAGCTCTACGAGCCGCTCATGGACCGGCTGCTGGCGGTAGGCGCCGTCGACGTCTTCCTGACGCCGGTCATCATGAAGCGCAGCAGGCCCGGGACCGTGCTCACCGCGCTCTGCCCGGCCGAGCGCGTGGACGAGGTGTCGAGGGTCCTCTTCGAGGAATCGAGCACGATCGGCGTCCGCTGGTCCACCCGCGAGCGGCAGATCCTGCCGCGGGAGATGGTGACGCTCACCACCTCGTACGGCTCAGTCCCGTTCAAGGTGTCGCGGCTGGCGGGGCGCGTGGTCACGGTCACGCCGGAGTTCGCCGACGTGGCCCGCATCGCCCGCGAGAAGTCCGTGCCCGTGCGCGAGGTTCTGGAGCAGGTGCGTGCGGAGGCCCGCCGGCTGCTTCCAGACTGACGGGGGCTGAAGCAGCCTTCCCAGAAGTGCCAGCCGCCGGTACAAATGTCCGCCCCGTGGGTGGCTTTGTTGGTCGCCGCCGCTTCGGTGTCCCCCTTCCATGACTTCGGCAGCGTCCTTGCATACAGACTACGGCGATGGAACACCACATGACCGACAGAGCCGGCGGGGTGCGGACACCAAAGCCTTGGGGATACGGCCCGCGCTATCTCGTCACGGGCGGCGCCGGCTTCATCGGCTCGCACATCGTCGAGCGGCTGTTGCACGGCGCCGACGGTCGCGGGGCGGTGGTGCGCGTGCTGGACGATTTCTCGACGGGCAGCATGGACAACCTGGCAGGCTTCGAGGGCAGTGGGCTCGAGATCGTGCGAGGCGACATCCGCGATCTTGCCACCGTGGAGTGCGCTGCGCGGGGCGTGAGTGTCATCTTCCATCAAGCCGCGATGCGCTCGGTGCCGCAGTCCATCGCCGACCCCCTCAGCACGCATGCCGTGAACGTCACCGGGACCTTGAACATTCTGGAAGCGGCGCGCCGTATGGGTGTGCGCCGCGTCGTGTACGCCTCCTCGTCGTCCGTGTACGGTGAGCGTCCCACGCTCCCCAAGCGCGAGGACCAGCCCGTGGAGCCGATCTCCCCCTACGGGGTCTCGAAGGCGGCCGGGGAGCATTACGGGGCCGTGTGGCACCGTATCTACGGCCTGGAGACGGTGGGCCTGCGCTACTTCAACGTGTTCGGTGAGCGGCAGGACGCGGCCTCCACGTACGCGGCCGTGATCCCCAACTTCATCTTCGCCGCCCTCGAGGGCGGCGCCGTGGAAGTGCACGGCGACGGCAACCAGTCCCGTGACTTCACCCACGTGGACAACGTGGTGGACGCCAACCTGCTCGCCGCCGAGGCATCAGGCGCCGGCGGTCACGTCTTCAACGTCGGCTGTGGCGCGCGCATCAGCCTGCTCGACATGCTCGAGACGCTGGAGGCGATCGTGGGACACCCCATCGAGCGCCGCCACACGCCCCCGCGCGAAGGCGACGTGCGGCATTCGCTGGCCGACATCAGCAAAGCGGCGCGGCTGCTCGCCTACTCGCCGCGCGTCGGGTTTGACGAGGGGCTGGCACGCACGGTGGCCTACTTCGACGCCATGCGGGCGGTACCCACGGCGGCTTAGCGGGCTACGAGGCTTCGCGCGCCTGGTCTCGCCGAGAATGAGGACGGTGGCTAGTCCTGCTCGTCGAGTGTGTAGTAACTGAGAGTTTCTGTCTTGTATGCTTCACGCTCGATCTCAACTTGGCTCACGACCCACACAGTGCGTGAAGAATCATCGATGTTGAGCAGCTTACGCCAACTCCACATCGCCGGAGAGTCCGCTGCATCGGTAGTGATTCTCAAGGTGACTTCATATGTCTTCAGCATCGCCGACCTCCATTAGCGCCGACTCTTTGGTGAAGCGCAAGCCACGGAAGCCAATGGTCCGCCCATAAGGGAAGTCCATCGATATATCAATAGGCTTGGTCCCAGGGTTCCTCTTACGCAACTCCGATGCCGAAATCGTCCGGATGGGTAGGACTTGAGGTCTTGTGGGAAATTCGCCGGGTTTTCGCCGGCGGGTGCGGACGGGCGGGGACCGTTTGCAGAAGTTGCGCACCGCGTGAGGAACGTTGGCGACTGTTATGCCAACCGTTGCCCAGCCGCGGCCCGCTGCGTTCGCGCAGCGGCGAGGAGCGAGGGGCGGGGGGACGTATGGAGGGCGCAGCGACGAGGCAGAGAGCGGCGCCCTCCGTCGACGT
>CAYQQT010000358.1:0-4655 GCA_964419375.1 uncultured bacterium | reverse complement strand
CGCGCGCGCTCACGCCCCCAGATGAAGGCCTGCTGGTGCAAGGGCGCCACGAGCACGCGGTCGGCGACGGCCTCGGGGCCGACGTCACCACGCTGCGGCCCGGCGATCACGTCGTCGCCTGCCTGTCGGGGTTCTGCGGCAGCTGCGCGCGCACTGCATCTGATCGAGCGCAGTCCTCGCGTCCGCACGATGGCGGCTGGATTTTTCTTGTACGCTCCCCGGCGGTCGACTATCTTCCGGGCCCACGAACAAAAGGGAGTGGCGGGTATGAGCACGGTCGCCCTTCGGTCGAGCAGCCGGTGGTCCTATCCCGTCTTGTCGGCAGGTGCTCTCGCGGGGGCGCTCGCCGTCCATGAAGCCGGCCCGGCCGGCGCCCCGAAGGCCCGGCTCCTCGACCGCGTGCGCGAGGCCATCCGCACCCGCCACTACAGCCGCCGAACCGAGAAGGCGTACGTCCACTGGATCAAGCGCTACATCTTCTTCCACGGCAAGCGCCACCCCGCCGAGCTGGGCGCCCCCGAGGTCACCGCGTTCCTGACGTCGCTCGCCGTTCACGACAAGGTCGCGGCCTCCACCCAGAACCAGGCCCTGAGCGCCCTGTTCTTTCTCTACCGCGAGGGGCTCGGCGTCGAGCTTCCGTGGCTCGACGACGTCGTTCGCGCCAAGCGGCCCCTGCACCTCCCCGTCGTGCTCACGCGGGACGAGGTCCGCGCCGTCCTCCAGCGGCTCGACGGCGTGCCCCGGCTCATGGTGCTCTTGCTGTACGGCGCGGGACTTCGCCTCCTGGAGTGCTGTCGCCTGCGCGTGAAGGACGTCGACTTCGCCACGAACCAGATCGTCATCCGCGACGGCAAGGGCCACAAGGATCGGGTGACGATGCTGCCAGCCGCGGTCAAGGCCGCGCTGATCGCCCACCTCGAGGGCGCGCGCGAGCAACACCAGACCGACCTCCGCCACGGCGCCGGCTGGGTCGAGCTGCCCGGCGCGCTCCTGCACAAGTACCCAAACGCCGGCCGCGAATGGGGCTGGCAATGGGTCTTCCCCGCCACCCGTCTCTACGTGGAGCGCGTCACCGGCCAGCGACGCCGCCACCACCTCCACGAATCCGTGCTGCAGCGGGCGGTGAAGGATGCCGTCCGTGCCGCCAGGATCGCCAAGCCGGCGACGTGCCACACCTTCCGTCCCTCGTTTGCCACCCACCTGCTGGAGGAGAGCCACGACATCCGCACCGTCCAGGAGCTTCTTGGCCACCAGGACGTGAGCACGACGATGATCTATACCCACGTCCTCAACCGGGGCCCGGCCGGGGTCCGGAGCCCCGCCGACCGGATGTTCCAGTGATGAGTCTCGCCCTTCAGCAGCAATATCAGATATCCGAGCGGGATATCCCGCAGCGCCTCGCGGTCTACCACGGGACGCGGGGCTGCGGGAGCTTCGCAAGGTGGCGGAAATTTACGCGTCCTCTCGCCGCGTCGGGCTCATCGGCCGTGATATACAGAACTACGCAGGCATGTAACGCTGTTCAGGTGACTTCGCGTTGGGCAGACATCGGCGCGCTCGGTAAGGCAATAGTTGTGAGACGAAGGATCGCCAGGCTTACTATCAGCATCGTCCTTCTGGTGCTCCTCGCACCGTATGGCGCCGCGGACGCGCAGCCAGCAGCGAGAATTTCCAAGCCATGGCGGATTGGGTGTCTGGACCAGGGATCGGCAGGCAATCCCTACTTCCAGGCCTTCCGGCAGGGGCTGCGCGATCTCGGGTGGATCGAGGGCCAGAACATCACGGTCGAGCCCCGTTTCGCCGAGGGAAAGACCGATCGGCTGCCCACGCTCGCGGCGGAGCTCGTGCGTCTGAAGATGGACGTCATCGCGACCTGGACCACCCCGGCGGCCCTGGCGGCCAAGCAAGCCACTACGACGATACCCATCGTCTTCGGCGGTGCTGCCGACCCGATCGGGAGCGGAATCGTCAGCAGCCTTGCCCGCCCTGGAGGCAACATCACGGGGTGGACGCACCAGGGGCTCGAGTTGCGCGCGAAGTACCTCGAGTTGCTCAAAGAAGCCGTTCCCGAGGCTACTCGCTTCGGGGTCCTCTGGAACCCGACCAACCAAGTTCACAAGCCCTCGTTGAAAGTCATCGAAGGCGCCGCCCAGCGGCTGAAGGTGCAGCTTCACCTCGTCGGCATACAAGATCCAAGCGAGTTTGAGGGAGCCTTCACAATGCTCGTGAGGAAGGGTGTGCAAGCCCTCGTGGTGTTCCCGGATGGCATGTTCCTCGCCCAGACGCCGTTGATCATCGCTCTCGCCGCCAGGAACCGGCTTCCGACGATGTATGGCCTCAGAGAGTATGCGGAGGTCGGAGGTCTGATGACCTATGGCACCAATCTGGCCGAGATGCACCGCCAACTCGGAGCCTCGTTCGTGGACAAAATTCTCAAGGGTGCCAATCCGGCTAACCTTCCCGTGGCGCAACCGACGAAGTTCGAACTCTTGATCAACCTCAAGACCGCCAAGGCCCTTGGCCTGACCATCCCGCCGTCTCTGCTGCTCCGGGTGGACCAGGTGATCGAGTGAAGGACCGGGCGATTGCGCGTTTGCAGCTGCCCAACAACACGTTCGACCGGACCGCTCGCTCGCATTCGCTCGCCGCGGCCGGTCAACGTGCGCGTTCGCCGCACACTGCTCCGGGCCGGCTATCTGATCGAGTAGTACACATCTTCGAACGCTAGGAATGGCTGATAAGCGTGGGCGCGCTCGGATCGGTTGGCGATCGGCTCTTCGAACTTCGCAGTGCAGCGGACCGGGCGCTCGCGTTGCTCGCGCTCCGGCCGCTGACCGCGGGCGTTCGACCGCACGGCTGACCGTTGTCGGTGTTCAAGGGGGGGCAGCCGTCCGATCGCACCCGGCGGCTGGAAGACTTTCGCCGCCAAGGTTCTGGATGGGAAGAAGCAGCCAGTGCAAGACAGCGCCCGTCCCGGGACCGCGCGCGTCCAGGTCTGGCGCGCAGTTCCTCGGCGCGCTCGCCGAGCTGATCGAGGAGCCGCTCGCGCTGCTCGTGTGACGGTGGACTACTTGAGCTTCAGGTCCTCGGGCGGCCCGACGTAGGCGAAGCCCTCGATCAGCCCGGCCGCCGGCTGCTCGACGCGCGAGCCCACGCCCCAGATGAAACCCTGCTGGAAGATGGGCGCGATCAGCACGCGGTCGGCGATGAGCTTCTGGATCTGATGCAACATGGCCTCGCGCCGCTTGCGGTCCAGCTCCTTGGCCTGGCGCTGGAACAGGTCGTCGATCTCGGGCAGCGAGCCGTACGCGAAGAAGCCGTTGCGGGTGAAGAACGGCTCGAGGCGGGCGGCGGCGTTGCCGCCGGCGCCGGTGGCGCCGATGAGCAGGCCCTTCAGCTTCTTCTCTCGCCACGACGCGAGAAAGGTGGCACGCTCCATCGACCGCACGCTCGCGCGGATGCCGACCGTCTGGAGGAAGTTGCCGACGGTCTCGCCGAGCGACGTGTACGGCGGCAGGGGCGTGAGGTTGCCCGCGTCGAAGCCGTTCGGAAAGCCCGCCTCGACGAGCAGCTCCTTGGCGCGCTTCGGATCGTACGGCGGCGGCTCGAGCTTCAGCGCGAAGTCGAACTCGGGCGGCACGTTCGAGGCCGCCAGTTTCCCGAGCCCGAGCATCTCCGACTGGTTGATCGCCTTGCGGTCGATGGCGAGGCTGGCGGCCAGCCGGACGCGGCGGTCGTGCCACGGCGACTTCGGGTCCCACTGGTCGAGGAAGTCGAGCCAGTACATTCCGTAGAGCAGCGGCGCGACGATCTTCACGCCGGGGGAGCGCTTCAGCTCCTCTGCGACCGGCCCGCCGAAGAGGTAGGCGATATCCACCTCGCCCGTCTTCACGGCCGCCGCGCGCGTGGTCTCGTCGGGAATGCTGCGCATGATGAGGCGCTTCACGCTCGGCGCCTTGCGCCAGTACCCGGGGAACGCCTCGAGCACCAGCTCGACGCCGGGCTGGAAGGAGACGAACTTGAAGGGCCCCGCGCCGATCGGGTGCTTCTTGAACCCGTCGTCGCCGACCTTCTCGACGTACGTCTTGGGCACGATCCAGCCCGCGCCCGTGGCCGAGGTGCCGTAGAAGGCCATGAAATCCGGCCACGGCTCGTTCAGCACGAAGCGGACGCGGTTCGCGGCGAGCACCTGGATCTCCTTGACCCGCTCCTTGAGGAGCTTGGCGGAGGCGCCCCTGTAGCGCTCGAACGAGAACTTCACGTCGTCGGCGGTGACGGGATCGCCATTGTGGAACTTCGCGTTGCGGCGGATCACGAACTCGTACGACACGCCGTCCTTCGACGCCGACCACGACTCGGCGAGGCTCGGCGTGTTGATATTCCCCGGCATCGGCTTCACGAGCGCATCATGCAGCGGGTAGAGCACCATGAACGGCGTGATCAGGGCCTCGGTCTCGGCGGGATCGAGCCAGCGGCTGACGAGCGTCACGTGGACGCCGATGGCGAGTGTGCCGTCCGGCGGCGCCGCCCATACCGGCGCGGCGGCGGTCAGGAGTGCGACGAGAACGAGAGCGAAGCGCGCGGCGCGCGCCCGCGCCCTAGGCGCAGGCGAGCGCATAGATGTCCTCCACGCCTTCGGGCAGGCGATGCTCCCG
>CAYQQT010000357.1:0-4656 GCA_964419375.1 uncultured bacterium | reverse complement strand
CGCTGCTCGTCCTCGCCACGGTGGGGTGGGCCGTGCCCGAAGCGCAAGGGACGGAGGCCATCTGGCAGGCGCTGCGCGCGCCCGGCGCCGTCGTCGTCCTGCGCCACAGCTTTGCGCCCGGCGGCTTCGATCCGCCCGACTCCAGGCTCGACGACTGTTCCACCCAGCGCAATCTCGACGACGGCGGCCGCGCGCAGGCGAGGCGGATCGGCGAGGTGTTTCGGCAGCACGGCATCGCGGTCGGCGCCGTGTTGTCCAGCCCGCGCTGCCGCTGCCTGGACACGGGTCGCCTCGCGTTCGGCAGCGTGCAATCCTGGGATCCCTTGCAGGGCGCGCTCAACGCCTCGGAACGCCGGCAGCGCCAGCTCGCCGAGATCAAACAACGGATCGCCGGCCATCATGACGGGCCGCCGCTCGCCCTCATCACGCATGGCAGCGTGGTCAGCGACCTCACCGGCCTCAACGTCCGCATGGGCGAATTCGTCGTCCTGCGCCGCGCGGCCGATGGCAGCCATGTGAGCGCAGGGCAACTCTACATCGACTGATGGCGCCCGGCCGCCCGTCACGCGTCGCGCAGCGTGCTTGACCGGCGGCGCATGTGCTCGCGAGCAGGGCCGCGACGATCAGAACCGTGAGGAGCAGCTCGCATCGCAGACTCTCCTGGAAACTTCGGCCCCACGCACCCCGGATGCTACGATGAAAAGGCCGTTCTGAAAGGAGTTTTCGTGGAACCCGCGGTCCGTTTGATCCCACTCGGAGGTCTCGGTGAGATCGGGCTCAACATGATGCTGGTGGAAGTCGACGACGACGTCATCGCCGTCGACTGCGGGCTCATGTTTCCCGACGACGAGCTGCCGGGGATCGATTACGTGATCCCCGACTTTTCGTACGCGCTCGCCAAGCGCGAGCACTTCCTCGCCGTCATGCTCACGCACGGCCACGAGGACCACGTGGGCGCGCTGCCCTACCTGCTGCGCGAGGCGCGGGTGCCCGTGTACGGCACCGCGCTCACGCTGGCGCTCGTGTCGGAGAAGCTCCGCGAGCACGGGCTGCTCGACACGGCGGATCTGCGGGTGATGCGGCCCCGGGACCGCATCGAGGTGGGGCCCTTCCGCATCGAGCCCATTCGCGTCACCCACTCCATCGCGGACGGCATCGGGCTCGCCATCCACACGCCGGCGGGGACGGTGGTGCACACGGGAGACTTCAAGCTCGATCCCCATCCGCTCGACGGCCAGGTCGTCGATTACGAAAAATTCACCGACCTCGGCGAGCAGGGCGTGCTCGTGCTCTGCTCCGATTCCACCAACGTCGACCGCCCCGGGCACACGCGCTCCGAGTCCGAGGTGGGCGTCTCCCTCGCCGGCCACTTCGACGCGGCGGCGGGGCGCATCATCCTCGCCACCTTCGCCTCCCACATCCATCGCCTGCAGAAGGTGCTCACGCTGGCGGCCGAGCGCGGGCGCCGCGTGGCGCTGCTGGGCCGCAGCATGGAGCGCAACGTGGCGGTGGCCGCCCAGCTCGGCTACCTCGAAGTCCCCGACGGCGTGCTGCTGCCGCTCGAGGACCTCGTGGCGCTGCCGCGCTCGCGGCAGGTCATCCTGTCCACGGGCAGCCAGGGCGAGACGCACTCCGCCCTCGCGCTCATGGCGGCCGCCGAGCACAAGTACGTGCAGATCGAGCGCGGGGATCTCGTCATCATCTCCGCGCGCGTCATCCCCGGCAACGAGCGGACGGTCGGACGCGTGATCAACGCGCTCCTGCGCATGGGCGCCGAGGTGCTGTACGACGACAACGCGTTCGTGCACGTCTCCGGCCACGCGAGCCAGGAAGACCTCAAGCTCATGATAAATCTCACGCGCCCGCGCTACTTCGTTCCCGTGCACGGGGAGTATCGCCACCTCCTCGGCCACGCGCGCCTCGCGGAGACGGCCGGCATTCCCGCCGACCACATCTTCCTCATCGAGGACGGCACCGGCGTGGAGATGACGAAGTCTACCGCGCGCATCGTGGGCAAGTACCCGACGGGGCGCGTGCTCGTGGACGGCAAGGGCGTGGGCGACATCGGCTCCGTGGTCCTGCGCGACCGGCAGATCCTCGCCGAGGACGGCGTGATCGCAGTGTCCGTCACCCTCGACGCCAAGGGCGCGGTGGTGGCGGGGCCGGAGATCGCCTCCCGCGGCGTCATCTACGTCAAGGAGAACGAAGCGCTCATCAAGGAGATGAAGGCTGCCGTCCTGCATGCCCTCGCCGAGCGCGACGGTGAGGGCGTGGTCGACCGCGAGACCGTCTCCGCCCGCGTGCGCACGGCCGTCAGACAGCTCATCAACCAGCGCTTCCACAGGAAGCCCGTCGTTCTTCCCCTGATCATGGAGGCGTGATGTCCGCCAGTGTCTCAACGGAAGCCG
This sequence comes from uncultured bacterium, assembly GCA_964419375.1. Classification (GTDB taxonomy): domain Bacteria; phylum Methylomirabilota; class Methylomirabilia; order Rokubacteriales; family CSP1-6; genus JBBDXO01. Next base: position 2,248 of record CAYQQT010000357.1, on the reverse strand, counting down.
CCAAGCCCCGTCGCGCCCGCAAGAAGGGCAATACCGCATTCTGGATGCGCGAGCTCAACGGCATCGTGGCCATCGTGCTCGCGCTCTTCGGCCTCGTCGCGCTCGTCGTCTTCGATCCCGCCGTGGCGCCCTCCGACCAGCAGTCCGTGGTCGGCCCCGTCGGCGTCTGGCTGGGCTGGGCGTTGTTCCGCGCGTTCGGCTACGCGGGCTTCCTCTTTCCGCTGCTCCTCGGCGTGTGGGGCCTGAGCGCGTTCCTCAAGCCGCTCGTCGCGCGCGGCTGGGTGCCCATCGCCGGCCTCGCCGTGCTGCTGATCGCCGCCACCGGACTGCTGCAGCAGACCTCCGACACCTTCGCTGCCAGCGGCGTCACGCGCGGCGGCGTGGTGGCGGCGGGCGGCTTCATCGGCTGGGGCCTCACCACGGGCCTGCACACCGCGATCGGCAACGTGGGCGCCTGGCTGCTCCTCATCGCGGCGGTGCCCGCCGGCGTGCTGCTCGTCACGCAGGCCTCCTACGCGGCCGTCATGCGTCTGATGTCGGTCCGTATCGCCAGGATGCGCCGCCGCAACGCGGGCAAGCCGGCGGCGTCACCGAAGGCCGCCGCCGTCGCCGTCGCCGCCACCGCGGCCGACACCGAGGAGGCCGACGAGGTGGAGCCGCCGCCGCTCGTCGTCATGGAGCCGCGGCTGCCGAAGGGACGGCTCATCGAGCAGGGACTGGCGTGGCAGGAGACGTTCGATTTCGGCAAGGGCGGCGCGGAGTCGTTCCAGCTGCCGCCCGTGGGCCTGCTGAAGGCTCCGCCGGCCTCCGAGCTCAAGCGCACGCGCGAGGAGCTGCAGGAGAACGCCGATACGCTGCGCCGCAAGCTGGCCGACTTCGAGGTGGACGGCCGCATCGTGGCGGTGAGCCCGGGGCCCATCATCACCTCGTACGAGTTCGAGCCGGCGGCGGGCGTGAAGGTGAGCCAGGTGGTGAACCTCGCCGACGACCTCGCGCTGTCGCTCAAGGCCGCCTCCGTGCGCATCGTGGGGCCCATTCCGGGCCGCGGCACGGTGGCGGTGGAAGTGCCGAACGATCAGACGGCCACCGTGTACCTGCGCGAGATTTTCGTCTCCGCCGAGTTCGCGGAGTCCAAGGGCAAGCTGCCGCTGGCGCTCGGCAAGGACGTCAACGGCATTCCCGTCGTGGCCGACCTGTGTGCCATGCCGCACTTGCTCGTGGCGGGCGCCACCGGCAGCGGCAAGTCCGTGGGCCTCAACTCGATGATCTGCTCCATCCTCTACAAGGCCACGCCGGCGGACGTGCGCTTCCTGATGATCGATCCCAAGCGGCTCGAGCTGTCCGTGTACGAAGGCATCCCCCATCTGCTTTCCCCGGTCGTCACCGACGCCAAGGAGGCGGCGGCGCGCCTGCGGTGGATCGTCGGCAAGATGGACGAGCGCTACAAGGAGCTGCAGGCCAAGCAGGTGCGCAACATCGAGGGCTACAACAAGGCGGTGGAGGCAGACAAGCGGCTGCCCTATTGGGTCGTGGTGATCGATGAGCTGGCCGACCTCATGATGGTGTCGTCGGGCGAGGTCCAAGGCTCGCTGGTGCGGCTGGCGCAGATCGCGCGCGCCGTCGGCATCCACCTTATTCTCGCCACCCAGCGGCCGTCCGTCGACGTCGTGACCGGCCTCATCAAGGCGAACTTCCCCACGCGCATCGCCTTCCAGGTGGCCTCCAAGGTGGACTCGCGTACGGTGCTCGACGGCAACGGCGCCGAGCAGCTCCTCGGCCGCGGCGACATGATCTACGTGCCGCCGGGCGCCAACAAGCAGATGCGCGTACACGGGTGTTGGGTCGCCGACGACGAAGTGAAATCGATCTGCGAGTTCCTGAGAACGCAGGGTACGGCGGTCTACGAAGAAGTTGTCCTCCCCTCCGAGGGCGAGGGCGGCGGGGCCGGCGAAGGCGGCGACCGGGACGACCTCTACTGGGACGCCGTGCACCTCGTCATCGGCCAGCGCCAGGGTTCCATCTCGTTCCTGCAGCGCCGCATGCGGCTCGGCTATCCGAAAGCCGCGCGCTTCATCGACATGATGGAGCAGGATCGCATCCTCGGGCCCGGCGACGGCGCCAAGCCCCGCGAGGTTCTCGTGGGCCCGGAGTATCTCGCCAAGCGCGGGAAGTGATGCGGGCGCCGCTGGCGGCGCTCGCGCTCGCGGCGGCCGTGCTGGCGCCGGCCGCGTGGGCGCAGGAGACCGCC
>CAYQQT010000356.1:0-4686 GCA_964419375.1 uncultured bacterium | reverse complement strand
CGTGGATGGTGTTGCGCGCGTTCGACGTGGAAGGGATCGTGGCGCGCATCCGCGAACACCGGCGCCTGGCCGCCCTCTCGCCGACACGTGGGATCTGCTCCGGCACGCCGCCTCCACCCCGGTAGTTCGAGCCGCGTAGTAGCCCGCCCATCCTCCTGCCGCTTGCCGCGGAGCACCAGAGTGGTCTACGCTCCCCCGCACGCGCTTAGGGCCTCGAGGCGCGTCCCGGGTTCCCCGGGACGCGGCCGAGCGTCGGGGGGCTTGGGGGGCCCTTCGAGGCCCCCCATCCAACAAGAGGAGACCCGATGAAGATCGCTCGTGTGGAGGCGCTGCACTGTGACGGGGGCTGGCGGCCGTGGACGTTCGTGCGCGTCGAGACGGACGACGGCCTCGTGGGCTGGGGCGAGTGCAGCGACAACCGCAGCCCGCACGGCCTCGCGGGCTGCGTGCGCGACCTCGCCGATCTCCTGATCGGAGAGGACCCGCGTCCCGTCGAGCGCCTGTACTGGGACATGCTGCGGCGCGTGCGCCAGAACGCCGGCGGCGTGTCGCACAAGGCCATCGCCGGCATCGAGCTGGCGCTCTGGGACATCAAGGCCAAGGCGCTCGGCGTGCCCGTCTACGAGCTCTTCGGCGGCCCGCTCCGCGACCGCGTGAGACTCTACTGGTCACACTGTGGAACGACGCGGGCGCGCATGGGCGAGTTCCTGGGCACCCCACCGCTGCGCACCTACGAGGACATCGCGGCCCTGGGGCGTGAGGTGGTGGCGCGGGGATTCACGGCGCTCAAGACGAACATGGTCATCCCCGGCGACCCCGCCACCGTCTACTTCCCCGGCTTCGCGAGCGGCATGAACACCACGGACGGCGCGCCCACGGTGGAGATCCTCGACGCCATCGACCGGCTCATCGGCACCTTGCGCGACGCGGTGGGGCCGCGCGTCGGCCTCTGCCTCGACCTCAACTACAATTTCCGCACGGAGGGCGTGCTGCGCATCGCCAAGCGGCTCGAGCGCTACGACATGCAGTGGCTCGAGTACGACACCTGGGACGCGGACGCGCTGCTGCAGATCAAGCAGTCGACCTCCACGCGGCTGGCCTCGTGCGAGAGCCTCAATACGCTCCGGCAGTACCGGCCCTTCCTGGAGCGTCACGCGGTGGACGTGGCCATCATCGACGTGCCGTGGAACGGCTTCTCCCAGTCCGTGCAGATCGGCCGCCTCGCGGAGGCGTGCGAGATCAACATCGCCCCGCACAACTACTACAGTCACCTCGCCGACCTGCACTCGCTGCACCTGTGCGCGGTGCTGCCGAACGTGCGCATCATGGAGATCGACATCGACGACGTGCCGTGGAAGGGCCCGCTCGTCACGCGGCCGCCCGTCATCCGCGACGGCCACATCTGGCTCACCGACGCGCCGGGCTGGGGCGCCGACATCGACGAGCGCGTGCTCCGCGAGCACGCGTGGCCACGCCCCGGCGACGACCGGCGCCAGCTCTTCTACGGCATGGACCCCGGCCAGATGACCGCGCGGCCGGGCGAGGCACCCTCCGGCTCAGCGTAGCGTGACGCCGTAGAGATCCTCGCGCGTCGCCGGCGCCACGCCCGTCGTGCGGTCACGGTGCTTGCGCATCAGCACCTGGTAGAGGCCGATCGAGCCCGTCTCGAAGCCGACGGCAGAGCACGTGAGGTAGAGGAGCCAGGTGCGGTAGACGCGCTCGCCGACGAGCGCCCGCGCTTCGGCGGCGCGGGCGGTGAGGCGCTCCACCCACTGGCGGCAGGTGCGGGCGTAGTGCAGGCGCAGGCCCTCCACGTCGAGGATCTCCCAGCGCGCCCGCTCCATCTCGGCCAGCATGGGGGTGAGGCCGGGGATCTCGGCGTTGGGAAAGACGTAGCGGTAGAGAAAGTCGCTGTGGCTCGTCGGCTGCCAGTGGAACTCGTGCGTGATGCCGTGGTTGAGGTAGAGGCCGCCGTCTTCGAGGAGGGCGCGCACCCGGCCGAAGAAGGCGGGATAGTTGGCGACGCCGACGTGCTCGATGACGCCCACGGCGGCGACCTTGTCGTAGCGCGCCTGCGCGGAGAGGTCGCGCACGTCGCGGTACTCGACGAGGCAGCGGTCGCCGAGGCCCTCGCGCCGGATGCGATCGGCGGCAAAGTCCGCCTGCGCGTGCGACAGCGTCACGCCGTGGGCGTGCACGCCATAGTGCTGGGCGGCCCAGATGGCGAGGCTGCCCCAGCCACAGCCGATGTCGAGCATGCGCTCGCCCCGCTGCAGGCGCAGCTTTCGGCAGACGAGATCGAGCTTGTCGGCCTGCGCCTGCTCGAGCGCGCCCTTCGGGTCCCGGTAGTACGCGCAGGTATAGACCATGAGCGGATCGAGGAAGAGCGCGTAGAACTCGTTGGAGACGTCGTAGTGGTGGGCCACGGCCTCCGCATCCCGCCGCTTCGCACGCGCCACGCTCATGCCGGCCTCCTCTGCTGCGCGCCGTCGGTCTCCCGCATCCCGAAGATGCTGCCGAAGACGACGTGCCGCCGCGTGACGTCGAACCGGAGCGCGAGGCGGACGACCCCGCGCGCCACGGCATCGGGCAGCCGGTCCGTTTGCCGGCCGAGCCAGCCTCGCTCGCCCGCGCCGTACAAGCCCACGATCCGCCGCGCGTACGCCGGCAGTGGCGCCCCATGATGGAGGCACGCGACGACCGCCTCCGCCGCCAGCCGTCCGCTGCGGATCGCAGGGCCGATGCCCTCACCGCTCAGGTCCCGCGCGAGGCCGGCGGCGTCCCCCACCAGACAGAAGCGCGCGCCCGCGAGCCGGCGCGGCGCCTGCCGCCGCACCACGTAGGCGTGCCCGCGGAAGGGCTCGATCTCGACGTCGGCGGGCAGGCGTCCGGAGGCCCGCAGCATCTCGACGAGCGCCCCGCGTCGACGCGGAAGGCTGCCGTCGGCCGCGCCCGTGCAACCCACGCCGATGTTGATCACGTCCTCCTTGGGAAAGTACCAGCCGTACCCGCGCAGATCCGGCTCCACGTAGAGCTCGGGCGCGTCCGTCACCCACGCCTCGGCGGCACGCCCCGGCGGCAACCGCGTCTCACTCTCCTGCGCGACCACGACCTCTTCGCGCTCGGACACGTCGCCGAGCGCGCACGCCACCGGGCAGCGATGGCCGCCCGCGCCGATCACGACCGCAGCCCGCAGCGCGCCGTGCTGCGTCTGCACCACGACGCCGTCGGCTGCGGTCTCGACGGCGGTGACACGCACCCCCTCACGCACGTCGGCGCCGGCGGCCGCGGCGCGCTGCAGCAGGTAGTGATCGAACTCCCGGCGCACGATGCCGTAGCTGGCCGGACGCTGCCAGCGCGTCTCGTGGCGCCGCCCCTCGAAGGCCAGCGCGCAGGCCGCGAAGGGCTGGATGGTGAGCGGATACTTTTCGGGATCGAGTTCGAGGTCGTCGAGCGCGGCGCGCGTGACCCAGCCCGCGCACACCTTCACGCGCGGAAAGATGGCCGCGTCGAGGACCACGGTGCGCAGGCCGGCCAGCGCCAGGCGCCACGCCGCCGTGCTGCCCCCGGGGCCGCCGCCCACGACGATGACGTCCACCGATGGGTGAACCGGCGGTGGGTGCACCGGCAGTGGGTGAACCGGCCCGTCCACCGGCGTCATGCCGCCCACATCGACGCCAGGATGCGCAGGCGCAGGGCGAGCGGCAGTTTCAGCGCTTCGATGGCGTCGGCGACCTCCATGGCGGCGAAGAGGTCACCCTCGATGTCGATGGCGCTCTCGACGAAGGCATGGGCGAAGTTGAACGGGGTGGGCTCACGGATGAGGCGCGCGAAGGTCTGCGGGGAATGGACGACGACGGTGAACCGCGGCTCGCCGCTGCCGAGGAGGACGTCCGTGCCGTCCCAGAGCCGGAACGCAAAGCCGGATGCCACGCCGCCAAACACCTGGCGGAGGATCGACGCTGCCCTGGCCGGACTGCGGGGTCTCACGCGGTCGCCGATCATCGCTCTCGTCTCCTCGCGCCCCCATTGTTGAGGCGGCGCGGGCGCCTGTCAACGTGGAGCCAGGCGGCTCAGAACGCCCGCTCGATGGCGCGGATGTCGGCCGGGCTGAGCGTGAAATCGAGCGCCGGCGTTCTCGCGCACGTGTTCCACCCTGCTCGCCTTCGGGATGGTGAAGAGCGCGGGCCGTCGCACGAGGAAGTTGAGCGCCACCTGACGCGGCGTGCGCCCGTGCCGCTTGGCGATGGCCTCCACGACGTCTTTCTTGAAGCCGCCGCGCGCGAGCGGCGTGTAGCCGACGACGGCGACGTGGTGCCGCTCGCACCATGGTGCCCGCGATGGGATGGGTGTCCGACCACCAGTGCAACAGGTAGAGATCGACGTGGTCCGTGCCGAGCGCCTTCAGCGACTGCTCGCACGCCTTGATCGTTCCGGCGTACGAGGCGTTCTGCGGCAGCACCTTGGCGGCGACGAAGACGCTGTCGCGGCGGCCGCGGATGCCCTCGCCCACCACGCGCTCGGCCCCGCCGTCGGCATACATCTCGGCGGTGTCGATGTGCGTCATCCCCAGCTCGATGCCGGCACGCAGGGCGGCGACCTCGCAGGGAGCGAGCGACGAGCCAACGACGGAGATGGACGTTTTTTCGCGCCTCGTGATCCCCGTAGGGGGGCAGCGCCCTGCTA